>JBNAKO010000251.1:0-4117 GCA_049706495.1 Methanosarcina sp.
AATTTAAGGTCAAAGTCTTTTGCCCAGAGGATAAGCTCGTCATTAAGGTCAAGTCTTGACGGCTGGCTGTTAATTTCCAGGACCTTTTTATTTTCGGCTGCAGCCTCAAAAACTTTTTCAAAATTGACCTCATAGGCTTTTCTTTTTTCAAGCAGTCTTCCGGAAGGGTGGGCAAGGATGTCAAGATACTTATTTTCCAGAGCAGTAATGATTCTTCCGGTAGTTTTTCTTTCCGGAGCCGAAAAACCTGAATGGACTGCTCCAACCACAATATCCAGCTCTTTAAGAATTTCTTCTGGATAATCCAGTTTCCCGTCCTTTAGAATCTCAACTTCGGAACCCTTAAGGATTTTAATTTTAAATTGTTTTGAAAGCTCATCAATCTCTTTCCACTGAGATTTTAAGGTTTCAACTTCCATTCCATTAGCAATCCTTTGAGAACGGGAATGATCGGTCACTGCAACATATTCGTAACCAAGAGATTCTGCCGCTCCTATCATGGTCTTAAGGTCATTTTTTCCTTCACTGTAGGTTGTATGCATATGGAGATCTCCTCTAAGATCCTCTGCTTCTACAAGGTCCGGAAGGGAATTCTGAGCCGCAGCCTTAATTTCTCCTCTATTTTCCCGAAGCTCGGGAGGGATATATACAAGGCCCAATTTGTTGTAAATCTCTTCTTCGCTTTTGCCTGCAACCTGCTCTCCGGAATCTTTTGAGTATAAGCCGTATTCGGAAAGCTTATAGCCTTCTCGGAGAGCAATATTCCTCAGTTCTATATTATGCTCTTTTGAACCTGTAAAATACTGAAGAGCTGCTCCGTAACTTTCAGGAGGAACTACTCTTAAGTCAATAGCCATCCCTCCCCTGAGAATCACGCTGCTTTTTGTTATTCCTTTTAAAATAACTTCGTCAACATCTCGAAGAGAGGTAAAAGCATCCATTACCTTTAATGCATCCTCTCTTTTTGCTTCTGCCAGGATATCGATGTCTCCTATTGTTTCTTTCAACCTGCGCAGGGAACCTGTATAAATTATCTTTGAAAGGTCAACTTCAGGAGCTCTGCCTTTACACTCTGCTTTCAGGGAAGAGATCAATTCCTCTGCAAGCGGCAGGGCTTTTCCAAGAAAAATCCTTGAATGGCTTTTTTCATAATGTTCAATAGCTTTTGCTATATTTTCTTCACTCTTTTCCCCAAAATCTTCAAGGTTCCTGATTTTGTGGGCTTTTACTGCAGCTTTCAGTTCTTCAAGAGTGGTTATCCCCAGGGCATCTGTAAGCTTTTTTAATTTCCTTGCTCCAAGTCCCCTGATTTCCATTATCTCCACTGTGCCTGAAGGAGCTTTTTCTTTGAATTTTTCAAACTTTTCAACTTTTCCTGTTTCCAGATATTCTGCGATATGATCCGCAATAGCCTTCCCTACCCCAGGAATTTCATTTAGCCCGTCTTTTCCTTTTTTCTGGTATATTTTCTCGATATCTTCCCCAAGATTCTCTATCATTTGAGCTGCTTTTCTGTAAGCTCTTGGTTTCCATTCAACCTGCTGATACTCCAGGATATCAGCAGTTTCATAAAATAACTCAGCAACCTCACGATTTTTCAAAAGATTCCCCCACCCATTCTTATTATTTTTTTTCCAGTTTCTTTCTAATGATTCCTAATATTTCCCTATATTTACCTATATCTCCCTATATTTCCCTCGTATTTTTCTGAATTCTTTTGCATTTACATTTCAATTATTACTTTATATTCCTTTTATTAGCCTTAATTAGCCTTAGAGCCCTTCTTTTAAATCTATAACTTCCTTAAGTGTCGTAACATCATAAGGTCCTTTATCATATCTGATCCGTATAAACCTTGGAAAACGTAAGGCAAGGCCTTTTCCATCCTCCAACTCCCCTGCAGCATGCCCAGGGCTATCTGTGATTTCCGTACCAAGGACTTCAATAACAACAGCAGGCTCTACGAAAATATCTGGAACCATCTTGCTTTTTATAGAGACATTTTTTGGAGCTTCATTTATAATCTGGCTTGCAAGTAAATCATCAATTTCTTTAGCATCGGCTTCAGTAAAGCCTGTCCCCACTTTTGTAAAAGTTTCGAAAAGCTGCTCCTTTTCGTTAAAAATCGCACAGAGTAAAGCTCCAAATGAACCTTTTCTTTTTCCTTTTCCGTAATACATGCCGACAATCACCAGGTCAAAAGTTTCCCTTATCCCTTCGGCATATTCTTCTTTCCATTTGAGCCAGAACCAGCTTCTTTTCCCGGCTTCATAAACCGAACCTTCACTCATAGATTTAATTACAATTCCTTCGAGCCCTTTTTCTACGGTTTCGTTAAAAAAATATTCTATTTCTTCAAGGTTGTCAGTGACGATTCTTCTAACCAGGTGGATTCTTTCCGATTCTATTACATTCTGTTCAAGAAAGGCTCTTCTTGTGAAATAGGATTCTTTCAAAAGAGATTTTTCTTCAAGATACAAAATATCGAAAAAAAAGATAGCAACAGGTAAGATTTTAATGTACTTGTCAACCTCATATTTTCTGCGCCTTTGCATGAGCTTTTGAAAGGAGGAAAACTCTTCTGTAACATTATTATCTTTCTCAATTTCGGCATATGCAATTATCTCTCCATCAAGAACAATTTTATTTGCAAGCACGCTTTTTTCTATGGCTTCGACCAGGTCAGGATACTGGGCAGTAATATCTTCAAGTCTTCGGGAAAAGGCTTTGATTTCGGTTCCATCCTTATGAATCTGGACCCTTTCTCCATCATATTTTTCCTCAGCTGCTTTTTTTCCTGAAATTCTCTTTTCCAATTCTTCAAAAACTTCAACTCTTTGAGCAAGCATCGACCTAACAGGTCTTCCCAATCTGATAGAAAAATTCCTTGGCCCATTTTGTCCATATTCAGCAAGAGATTTTGCAAGCTCCCCGATATCCGTACAGATATTATAACTTTCCTTGATTTTTCCTGTGTGCTTTCTATCTCCTGTAAAGGCAATTGAAAAAGCTTCAAGCAAAAACTGGTCCCCAAACCCCAATCTGAGCCTGCCTAAAACTATTCTAACTATATATTTGCTTTCTTCAGGCCTGGCCTGCTTAAGGATCTCTGAAAGAAGTCTGATTTTTTCTTCCTGACTCCCTTTTCCTGAAGCCTCCTTTATTTCTTTTAGCCGCCGGAAAACATCTTCAATAGTCGGGGAATTGCTCCCTCCGTTATTTAATTCGAAGGCTACGCTCCCAAGATCTCCTGTTTTTGCATATCTTCTTTTAACTTCAATTTGAGAAATATCATACGCATTTGCAATGGCTTTTATAGCAAGCCTGTCCCCTATCCCAAGTGTCAGGTTTTCATATGCAGGGCCTATGCTCCCAAGAAATAGATACGCGCTGTCTTTTACTTCTTCTTTCTCAAGTTTTTGAAAAAAATTAGCTAGCTTCTTCACTATTTCCTTATGGGAAGTTATTTTCTCAAGCTCTTCAAAAAGCTCTGCAAGCTCCGCAAACCGGGCCACCTTCTCCTCCCCGTAAAAATAATTTAAAAATTTCCCTACAATATATTCTCTCCGGGGTCTTTATCGCTTTGCATCCTTAAATTTTAAAAATAGAAGGAAAGTTTCTTCTCCTATAAATTTCGATTTTTGGCGCAGCTTCTTAATTACCGAAACCTTTAATATCTAAAAGATGCATGAGAAGAATACATAGCACTTCCTAAGAACAGTATGCGACTGTGGTTTAGTGGCTATGACCTGAGCTTCCCAAGCTTAGAACCCGGGTTCGAATCCCGGCAGTCGCATTCAATCTTTTTTAAAAGTATTTTGATTCTCCTGAGAAAAATTAATTTTGAAATTTAACAGCTTTTCCCTACTAAATTCCTTAATCAAAGCTTAATTAAAAAATTTTAAGAAATTGTTACTAACAATCTTTAAAAAGCTTTTTGAAAAATTAGCGTCTTATTAAAAATCTGTATAAAATTAAACCTCAGAGAAATCAAGCGGAGCTTTTTTTCTGTATCCCATTCCCTGAAATATTGCAACAAGCTCTCCTTTGTCGTCAGTTACATTTACCATGTAAGTGGCAATTTTGGGAGTTATTGATGTTTCTTTTGCTTCAGCGG
>JBNAKO010000252.1:0-2397 GCA_049706495.1 Methanosarcina sp.
GTCTACCATGTTTTTATTCCTCCGTGTATTTTCTTATATATCCGAATGGGTTGAACTTTCTGCCCCCGCCCTCATAGAATTTACCAAAGAATTCTACATACTGCAACCTGAGAGCGTGCAGTCCGGGAGCGATAATACTCAAGACAGTGTTAAGGGCATGTCCGAGTATAAATACGAGTATAGCAGCTACTGCTGCAAAACCAATTTGAGAATGATCAGGCCAGATCATTTTAAAAGCGATATCATTGACCGTACCTGCGATGTAAATCGAAGACAGACCGACTGCAATAATACGGGCATACGAAAGAGCGTTACCCATAAGAGATGGCAATTCGATCGGACCTTTGATACCCTCACCCATAGTGAGCATTACAACGCCAAGAACAAGAACAATAGCACCGACATACATCAATGCTGAACCGCTTAAATAACCAATAGCCGCAATGATTACACCCAGCTCAATAATGATCCAACTGCCTTTTTCAAGAATCGCATGTTTCATCCCGTGGTGCCTGGCGATGTTTGAAAATCCAAACAGGAACCCGAGATTAAGATGAATCAGTCCGACCAAGACGCTTAGTCCAATCATAGTCATTACCATGTGAGACCTGTGAATCGGGAATGTAAATTCTTCTCCTCCGATTGAGGGGAACAGGTTTATTGTATTCCAAAACGGGAGTAAACCCGGTACAGTACCATGTTCTCCATGAGTGTTCGCAAGAGGGAATCCCAGGAACTCACCATAAATAACTCCAAAGATAATTGACCATATCTGACAATAAATTAGAATATCCATGAGAGGCTTCACTGCATCTGACTTGACCATTGTTCTGATAGCCAGAGCTAGCACTCCCAATATCAGTGCATATCCGATGTCTCCGAGAATCATTCCATAAATCAGCGGGAAGGTTATGAAAATCGCTGCTGATGGATCAATTTCAGTGTATTTTGGCCTGGAATACAGGTCCATAATCTGCTGCATCGGTGCCACAACTTTTGAGTTATTATACTCGACAGGAGCATGATCTTCCTCTTCATGATGAACTTCGAGGGAGGTAACGTACGCCCTGCCTTTAGTGGCACTATTAACTACACTTACAATCTTGTCAAAATTTTCGGTTGGGGTCCATCCGTCAATTATGAATGCGTTTGCAGATGTAGCTATTCTTAGAGGCAGTTCTGCTTTTTGACTCTCGATACTCAGGACTTCGTCGCTGGCAAGAATAAAATCAGCATACTGAGATTTCAGGGATTCGATTTCGCTTCTTGAAGACGTAATCCTGCTGGTGACTTCGGCTTCTCTCTGTTCGATAGATCTTAACAGCTCGCTTGGGACACCACCTCTTTCCGGGACTCTAAGTTCTTTGAATCCAAGATCCTGAAGTAATTCATAGACTTTGTCGGCATCATTTTTAGCTACGAACATTACTGCTGTCTTTGCTTGAGGGTCAAAGTACAATTCGTAAGCCTGTGTGATGCTCGAAATCTGACTTGCTTCTACATTACTTTTGACAGTGCCTGCAAAAACCTTAAGGTTTTCATAACCACGATAGTAATCAAAGTCAAGGTTAATGGCCAGGTATGGCAGGATTTCCCTTTTTTGAGTTTCTAAATCTTTCAATTCAGTTTCAAGCTGGGAAATTGATTCCGTTTTAGCCGAAATTGTCCTGTCCAGTTCATTTAACTTCGAATCAAGTTCGCGCAGTACAGAGTCAGATTTCTGAACTATCGGTTTTTTGTTTTCAATCCCCAAATAATTGGCGATGGAACGGATCTTCACAAGCTTTTTCGAGACTTCTTCTGCGTTTTTAAATGGCTTGCTGATCTTAAAACCAGACTCGTCTTCGACAAAATCTTCGACATGAAAGAGATTCGTATCATGTAATGCATCGATGGTATCTTTTAGAATGCTTTTATGCCCGACAATAACGGCCCTCGTCATCTCCTTAGGTCTACTCATTAAGGACCGCCCTCTCAAACTCCTGTATTAGGTAATTGACGGATTTGTCGATATTAGCTTGAGCTTTTTGGGACATGGCTAATGCGTTTTTTTCACCATCGCTGACGATTTTATCTCTTTCCTCCAGGATCTGTGTTTCACCTTCATTAAAAGAGTCTTGTGCAGCTTTATGTGCATCAGTTTCGGCCTGCTGCAGGATTTCCCTGGCTTCAGCCCGAGCATCGGAAATGCGCTTGTTTTTAGCGTTGATGGCATCGTCAACCATCACTTTAGCGCCTTCCTCAGCTTTTTTTATTTCAGATAAGATTTCATTTTTAGCCATGTGAATCTCCGTCTCTCAAAATTTAATATATAAATTAATAATTAAAAATCCCTACTCCAACGGAGGTAGTTATCAAATCATCGCGAAAGAACTATATAACAGCTTCGGTTTTATC
>JBNAKO010000253.1:0-56340 GCA_049706495.1 Methanosarcina sp.
TATGTTAAATAAGGCAGAAGAGCGTGGTTTTTCCCCTGAATTTGTTTTGTTTGATACATGGTATTCGAGCATAAATAATCTAAAGGCAATCAGGAAAAAAGGATGGCACTGGCTAACAAGGTTAAAGAAAAACAGATTGGTTAATCCTGATAATACTGGTAATGTAGCAATTGAATTTGTAAATATTCCAGAAGAAGGAATGACAGTACATCTGAGACAATACGGTTTTATTAAGGTATTTCGGTTAGTTTCCAGTGACGGAGACACGCAGTACTGGGCTACAGATATACTTGATATGCAGGAAGAAGACAGAAAAGATTTAGCAAAGAAAGCCTGGAAGATTGAAGAATATCACAGGGCAATTAAACAGTTTTGTGGAGTAGAAAAATGTCAGGCAAGAAGGAATGATGTGCAGAGGGCACATATTCTGATGGCACTGAGAGCATTTCTAAGGTTTGAGATCCAGAGAATAAAAACAGGAATTACATGGTTTGAAACAAAAATAAGCATTATAAGGAACGCTATTAATAAATTTATAAGAAATCCAATGTATTCGTTACCATAAAATTCAGAAAATTAAAAAGTTGACTGCAAAGCAGGCAACTGCGTAAGTCCTATACAAATTAAAATTAAAATAGATAAAATAAAAAATAAAACAAATCTGTTTTACGGCATTAGGAGAAATTTTTAACCTGTTTGAGGGACACGCCCGCTGGATTTCATTTTAATTCCGCCAATTAAAGCGGCAATTCCACCTACAATCAGAGTAATCCCGTATACCCAGGGAAGAATAACAGCTCCTACGAGCGGGTTAGCCAGCAGTAATATGCCAATTATTATCTCAAGAATCCCGAGAATTGCCATTCCAAATCCGCCTCCTTTAACTGCCCAGATGAGCCGGACCACACCATAAACAATGCTTGATACTCCCAATATAATAACAAGCAGTGTAAGGATGACGAATGGACTATAAGGATAGATAAATACTAAAGCTCCGGCAATTATTCCCAGTAAACCTGAGAGTAATTTCCATCCCATATTTTCTCTATCTACAAGTAGAGAAAAGATTGAAAATATTCCTCCTAAAAGCCAGAAAACTCCAAGTATCTGTACTAATAATATAGTCGTGGCTACAGGCGAAAATAATAAAAATAGCCCGATAAGAACTGCAACTATACCCTCCAGTACAATAATCCACCAGGGAATTCTTGCTTCTTCATATGTTACAGTTGTGTATTCTGTTGTTACTTCTTCCATAAATTACCTCCAGAATCTCTCAGTAATCTATTTCGACAACATGCAGCGTCCTGCCAAGTGCAGGTATCAAGAACCCTGTAGATTTTTGAGTTTTATTTACCCTTTTTTAGATGTACGTGTATTGTTTATTATTTAATCCAGAAGAAGACGGAGAAATCCGAGTTACAGGGTTAATTTATAAGGGAAGCTAAGTAAGCAGAGGAAAACCTCTTCGGAACTGTGTTATGAAGCATGACTCAAAAAAACATATCAGCTTCAGGAATCTATAATAATTAACTACTCCTATTCCCCACTTCTTCAAACTATTGACTTTCCTGAATGCCGTTATTTAAAGGTTTAACAATTTCAGCCAACCTTAAACTAATATTATAGAGAGTATATTATATAAAATGGCGCATATTCAATATTTTATATATGGAATAATATGTTTAGACGGGTAAAAGCTGACAGGCCCCGGTCTTGATCTGAAGCTTTCGGTCCTTATTTTATATGAAAAAAATAGCTTAAGACAGGTTAAAACAGAAATGAAGATATGAACAAGATAAAGATCTGAAAAAAGTAAAATTGGCCATATTTTCCTTATATTTTACTAGAAAAGAATGGACCGGTCGGGAATTGAACCCGAGGCCTCTACCATGCCAAGGTAGCGATCTTCCCCTGATCTACCGGCCCTTATCAGGCTTTGCGTCTTCAGCACTCCCTCATACACTCAGTATTGTATATAAAACTGTCGCCATGCAGGCCCAGCTACCTTTAAATAATTTTTAAAGCTTTGAGACCTCATAAATTCAAGCAAAAGTTATAAGTAGTAAATAGAGTATTAAAAGTGTTGTCGGATTGGGACGCTTCTCCGAAAAAGCCTTTCAATTCTGATTATTCGAAAAAATCTGAGATCTGGGCCCGTAGCTTAGCCTGGTGGAGCGCACGGCTGATAACCGTGAGGTCCTGCGTTCGAATCGCAGCGGGCCCACCAGAATTATTGTATTTGATATTGAATTAGTTGAGATTAAACAAATTGGATATCCGAAAATTTAAGAATTTAATAATCTCTTTTACGGAGAATGTTTAACAATATTTTCAAGTTTTAAAAGAACTAATTTGTTCTTCATTTCGGGCCCGTAGCTTAGCCTGGTGGAGCGCACGGCTGATAACCGTGAGGTCCTGCGTTCGAATCGCAGCGGGCCCACCACAAAATTCAATAAGCTGTTTTAGTAATGCAATAAACTTTTAATTACTTGTTTCTGCTCTTATCCTTATTATCTTATTTCTTATTTTTGGAGATTTCCTGTTTATCATTTTGTTTATTAGATCATTTTTCTATGCTTATAGTATGTGCATATAATTTATCTGCATTAAACTGTGTTGTTCCTGCTTATAATTCAATCTTATATTATTTGTTTTTTCGAGAGAAAAAGAATATATGAGAAATACAAAGAATAGACGTTGATAAATTAAAAATTAAGAAATTGAAAAATCGAAAAATGCTAAATAGGAAGTTAGGAAGTTAGAACAAAAATCAATCTGGAAAATAAGATCTAATTTGAAATATTAAATTAAAAATATCAAATTAAAGATATCAAATTAAAAGTATCAAATAAACAGCAGATTAGAAAGTCTGAATACAGATTAATAGATACCGCAAAGAAAGTTATCTTTAAGAAAAAGTTAGGGTGGGGGAAATCCCCTTTAAACTAGAATGGCTGGAACAGCTAAAGTCAATAATTGTTATTGGAATTTTACACGTGACTTCAGGCCATCCTATTCCCTATCATAAATTTCAGGCAATGTGTTTCAGGCGGTCGATGTTCCTGAGCACTACTTTGCTTTCGGCTATGATTTCTTCCTCGATCTTGCCGACAATATGGTCCATTGGGACTGTAAGCCTGTACAGCTTAATCGGTCTGCCCTTGCCCCTTGACTTCTTTTCTTCCCTGATATCAACCCAGTTGTTTTCGCGCAGATAACGCATTGCAACACTAACTTCGGGCTGCCTCAAGCCAGAAACGATCTCAATGCTCTGGGAAGAGATTTCCCTTCCTTTTGCAAGACAAGCAAGAGTAAGAGCAATTGGCCTGCTCACATTGATTCTTCTGAATAATTCAATCATTTCATATTCATTTGATCCCATAATAATGGGAGTTTCATCCGTGTTAGCAATTTGCATTGCTAAACCACTTTCATCTACCATTAAATCACCCGAAGAACCATTATAGAGTCAATTAATATAAATATTTACTTATGTTTTATTTTTAATATTTATCAAAATATAATTATAACTCATACTGTTTGATTGTTGACATATTTTCGATTAGTCCGCCTGATTCATTTACTTATTTAAATCTCAAGTTAACAATTAAAGCATTCTTCCTTGAAAAAGACTGAATGTTGCCCTAACTAAATTTGTTATGTGATATACAAACTCGTATACCAGATTAAATCATAAAACTATTCGATTCTTATTTTTTAAAATGGAAAAAAGCATTTAATATGGGCAATAGAAAACCTGATAAAAATATAAGCTACAAAAGAAGATATTACTTAAAAAATGCTTGGAAAAAAATTAAATGTAAGAAGAAATTAATCGACAAGACTAGTAATAAAATAAGTAAGTAAATACGTAAGTAAATAAATTAGTAAATAAATAAAATAAATAGATTAAAAATGAGAAGCTTTAGAATAAAAGCTAGAATTTAACCAGGAGCCTATATTAATAAAAATAACTGCTCATCAGGAAAATTTATTAGAAAATAACAGTAGGAAAATAATAATAAAAAATGAAAGAGAAAAATAATAGAAAAAGATAGAAAGTTAGTAGAATAATTCTAAATCTAACTTTAAAGAAAAATTTCCAATAAGTAAGTCTTTTTCAATATGTTACGATTTTTAAAGTTTTTAAGGACAATTATACCAAATTTTGCCTATAATTTTACTTATCTTAAATTTTTGGAGTTAATAATAAAATTATTAATATAAAAGCCAATTTTTGCTAATTAAGTTCTAGTTTTCGAATTACTCTTTTGAGATATCACTTAACGTTTTCAGGAAAGATTTTTAAGACGCTGGATATTCTGGAGTACAGCCCTGCTTTCGGAAATCACGTTTTCTTCGATTGTATCAATTATAGTATCCATTCCAACTGTTAGCTTATAAAGTTTGACAGGTCTGCCTTTGCCCTGATTCTTTTTCTCTTCTCGCATATCAATCCAGTTATTTTCACGAAGATAACGCATTGCAATACTTACTTCAGGCTGCCTCAAGCCGGAGACCATTTCAATACATTGAGAAGAAATCTCTTCTCCTTTAGAGAGGCATGCAAGAGTAAGAGCAACTGGCCTGTTGATATTAAGCTTTCTCAAAAGTTCGACCATTTCGAATTCAGTCTCTTCCATTTTGAAATCGCTATCGTCTAATATAAGCCCATTGTCTGCCACAAATATCATCTACCATAATTTTAAAAAATATATTTTGTTTGCGCCCGATTTTTCTTCAGTATTTTTTTATCAATATTTTTAGATAAATAAAGAGAAATTGTTTTAACCAGGTTAAATTTAATCAAACTGAACTAATTCTGTTAAGTAAACCAATTATAATTCTTATATGGATTCAGGTTTATTATATGCAGCTTAACAAGCCGTAGACTACCTGAATAAAATCCATTTTCTTTAATTGCTTTAAATAGTATTACTCTTTCTCCATATATATAATTATATCCCTATAAAACCTTTTTACAACAGTAAGAATGAGTTTTAAACACAGAACTTAATGAGATATGGCAGGATGAAGTTTGAATCTAATTTTTTAAATTTTTTAGAAATTGCTTAATCAAAAAAGATTAAAATAACTCTTTAGAAATTTTTCTTCCTTTTCCTTAATATATTTATACAATAAGGTTCTTTTTTAACATATCATTCTCCTTTTTAAGAAATACACTCTCATTATATTTAATGAGATAAAAAGTTCAAATGGACTTTTCTTTCAGAAATTAACCCTTTTTTGTAATATATATGAGCAATTTTTCCTTTTTGTGATATAAACCCCCCATCTTTTGGCAAGTCTTATATACGAACCCTTCAAAGAATTAGTATAATGAACGCTGCGCTGGACAAAACCGCTGTATTTATCTGCCATTGCAGTGGGAATATTTCGGAACACATTGACATTAACTCGCTTAAGAAGACCCTGAAGGCAGAAGGGATTCCGGTCTTTGATTATGAGTATCTATGTTCGAGTGGAGGACAGTCTCTTATCAAAAACAAGATTAGCGAAGGGGATTTGGACCGGATAGTTATAGGCTCCTGTACGCCTGCGAAACATGGGGGACTCTTTAAAAAATGCATTCAAGAGTTAGGCCTTAATCGAGCTATGCTCGAGGTGGCAAATCTCAGGGAGCAGTGCGCCTGGGTTCATCCAGATAGAGATAAAGCAACTGAGAAAGCTCTTTTCCTGCTTCACGGAAAACTAAAACGTCTTGAAAAAAGCGAGCCCCTTGAAGATATAAAGGTTAATATTGCGCCTCAAGCCCTTGTGATTGGCGGAGGGATTGCAGGAATAACTGCAGCAGTAAACCTTGCAGATAATGGGATTTTTACCTATCTGGTTGAGAAAGATTCCAGCATAGGCGGAAATATGGCAAAAATAGGAAAGGTTTTTTCGCCTGACAAACTTGCCGAAGAATGTGCAATGTGTTCTTTAAGCCCGCTAATGAATGAGGTAGTTGCTAATCCGAGAATAAACCTTTTAACCTGGACTGAAGTGGAACGCCTGAGTGGAAGTGCAGGCAACTTCACAGTAAGGTTGAGAAAAAAACCCAGATATGTAAGCGATAAATGCACAGGATGCGGGAGGTGCAGTCGGGTTTGTCCTGTTCTGGTTGAAAATGAGTTTAACTGCGGATACAAGGATAAAAAAGCAATTTCTCTGCGTTTTTCCCAATCGGTACCTAAAACTTACTGTATAGATCCGGAATATTGCCTGCATTTGAAAGGAGAAACCTGCAGTAAATGCGCAGAAGCTTGTAAATCCGGCGCAATTGACTTTTCCGAAAAGGAAGAATTCATAGATATTAATGTAGGAGCAGTTATTACCGCTACAGGTTTTGAAGAATATAATGCATCTGAAAAACCGCAGTATGGGTATGGGATTTTTGAAAATGTAATTACCCAGATGGAAGTTGCTAGGATGCTTGGAATTAATGGGCCTACAAGAGGAATAGTAATCAGACCTTCAGATTTTAGCCTGGCTTCCGATCGAATTCAGGCATCAAAAGGAAGCTGTTTAGGGGGAAGTATTGAAGAAGGTGATTCAGAAAGTCTGAGTGAAGCCAAGACCCCTAAGAAAATAGTTATGATCCAGTGTGTAGGCTCAAGAGACGAAAAAGAAGGTGCAAACCGTTACTGTTCCAAATATTGCTGCATGGCAGCCCTTAAGCATTCAAATTTAATAATAAAAAAATACCCAGACACAGAAATCACAATCTGCTATATTGACCTGCGAGCTCTTGGTTTCTATGAGAATTATTATCGTACGGTTCAGGATTCCGGGGTTAAATTCGTAAGAGGAAGACCTGCAGAAATAATAGAAAAACCTGACAAAAGCCTTGTTGTAAGGCTTGAAGATACTCTTAACCAGAAGATTAAGGAATTGCCCGCGGACCTTGTTGTGCTTTCTGCAGCCATGGTTCCTTCAAAGGGGACCCAAAAAATAGCCAGTATACTGAATGTAAGCCAGGACGAAAACGGCTTCATAAAGGAAAAACACTCCAAACTAAGACCTGTCGACAGCTCCCTTGATGGGATTTTTGTTTGCGGTACTGCTCAGGGCCCTAAAGATGTAACGGATACTATTTCGCAGGCAGGACTTGCAGCAATAAGGGCAAGGGCCTTTATTTCCGACAGCCCAAAATCCCTGGCAAATGAAATCCCTATTATAAATTCCCTGCTCTGTACGAAATGTGAGGAATGCCTGAAGTGTCCCTTTGAGGCTCTTTCTTTAAATGAGAGGGGGAGAGTAGTTGTTGACCCCTTAATTTGTTCTGGGTGTGGATATTGTGCAAAAATCTGCCAGAATAAAGCTATTGAGATTGCAGGTTTCACAAAACCTCAGTTAAGGGCTGAAATTGAAGGGATTCTGAAAGAAGGGGATGTCCTTGGTTTTGTAAACAGCGGAATTGCATCCCTGACCTGTGATAATATAGGAAACAGTGTACTTACCTATCCTACAAATGTTAAGTTGATTAAAGTTCCAACCAGCCTTGTACTGGATAAGGATTTGCTTCTCCATGCTTTCAAATGCGGAGCTTCTTCTGTCCTTTTCATAGAAGATCCCCCTGACAGTCCGAAAGCTGAAGTGATATATCCTATAATTGTCAGTCATTTTGAGCAACTAAAAAAAGACATGGGAGACTTAGGAAATCAACTTCATTTCAAAAAAGCCTATGTTCCAAATACAAAAGGGCTCGCAGGAACTTTTACCAGCCTTGCCCGGGAAGGAGAGATAATTTAATGATGCCATATATAAATGAATATGATACCCCGGAATGTAAAACCCTTGCAGAAACCGCAAAGAAAAGCATCCGGACCCCCGCCTCATTGGGGCTTGACCGCTGCATTCAATGTGGGGCCTGCACGGCTTCCTGTCCTGCTGCCCGCTTTACAGATTATAGCCCGCGCCAGATTGTAAAAAAAGTAATAGAGAATGACCGCAGTGTACTTGAGTCAGAAATGATCTGGTCATGTTTTTACTGTTATTCCTGCAATATGCGCTGTCCCAGAAATAACAGCCCTGTGACAATAGTTCAGGTTCTCCGCCAGATGGCTATTAATGAAGGCATAGGCGTCGAAAAACTTGCCTATTTTGTTGAAATAGGAGAATACCTGGCAAAAAGCGGAGCTAGCAGAATCCCAGGCGCAGGGATAAAAAATATGGAAAAGGACCTTGGGGAAAAATGGGTTAAATTCAAAAAGAATCTCGAAGAAACTCGTGTTGAACTCGGACTAAGTCCCAAAGACATCAGGGATACCAAGGGAGAGATTCAGGCTATTCTCGAGGGCACAGGTTATTTTGAGAGGGAAAAATGGATAAAATCAAGAATTCAGGAAAAGCAAATGCATCAGCTCCTTAAGAACCAGTGTGTAAAAAAAGAAAGTAAGAGTGGAGATTTAGGCCTTGAAAGCTATAGAGAATATACCGGACCAGCAGCTCTTATTATTTAAAAGTTGTATGGTCGGGCAAGAATATCCCGGAGTGGAAATTTCCACCTGTTATGTATTTGACAGGCTTGGAATAGATTATTACATAAATGAAGAACAATCCTGCTGTACAGGGATAGGACACTACACCGATATTTTTGAGGGTCTGACTACAACAGCTATTGCAGCCCGAAATTTTGCAGTTGCCAGAAAATGCGGGTATCCGAATATAACCTGCCTCTGTTCAACCTGCTATGCGATAAATAAAGAGGCCTGCGAACTCCTCAACACTAATTCAGAGATCAGGGAAAAAATTAACTCTCTTTTTATGGATAAGGGGCTCTCACATCTGGTTTATGAAAAAGACGATATGAATGCAAAAACGAATTTCTATCATGCAGTTGAGATTCTCTTAAAAAAAGCTGACCAGATTAAAAAAGAGAAAAAAGTTGATTTCTCAGGGGTCAAAGCCGCATCCCATCATGCCTGCCATTACTATAAAGCTAAACATCTGGATGTTATTGGAAATCCTGAAAACCCTCAATTGATAGACACAATCGCCGCAGCCTGCGGAGCTGAACCTGTACGCTGGTATGAAGACAGGACTCTTACCTGTGGAATGGGCTTTTCTCAACTTCACCTTAATAAAGCAACTTCTCTCCAGGCTACCAAAACCAAACTTGACAGCCTTAAGAGAGCAGGTGTGGAACTTATGATCCATATGTGCCCGAACTGCCATATCCAGTATGACCGCTATCAGCCAGTAATTGAAAGGGAGTTCGGAGTAGAATATGATACTGTACATATGAATATAGCTCAATTTGTTGCTCTTTCTCTGGGAGCGGATCCCTACAAAGTATGTGGTTTTCAGACCCATTCCGCATCTCTTCAGCCGTTTCTGGAAAAATGCGGAATAATATAAAAACACATGGCAAACTATTATATCAAAAATAAAGAAAAGAATTGAATTAAATTAAATTAAATTGAATCGAATTGAATGAAAAAAAATAGAAGGGCTAAAGACATTTAATAATTAATTTTTATTTTATTCTTTTAGAAAAGATTTTTAGTAAATATTTTTTTAAGATACAAGTTACCTTTAATGAAGGTAACTTTTAGTATTGTAATTTCAACTTTAATATCCTCTAATAGCCTCTAATATCCTATTTCTCTCTAATATTCCATTTCTTATACAATAGATTTTAAACACTAGTTTTTTAAACATCAGATTATTTAATAACCCTTTAATTTTTATTAACTTGAGATTCAAAAATCCATTAAGTATATATACCTCATTATAGTTGAACTTTGAAATCCATATTTTCTTTCTTTATTTAATTTTACTTTATTCGACTTGTTCAAAGACAGGAGACTTACTTTTGGGAACAATCAGCGAGAAAATCTTCTCTCGGACTTCGGGAACAGAAGCACATGCAAATAATTTTGTGCTTGCAGAAATTGATTATGCAATGGCCCATGACGGCACATCAATACTTGCTGTAAATGCGTTTAAGGAAATGGGGATGGAAAAAGTCTGGGACCCCTCGAGAATTGTAATTCCTTTTGACCATATTGCGCCTGCAAACAACGAAACCTCAGCAACTTTACAAAAAGAGATAAGGGAATGGGTAAAATCCCAGAACATCCCTAACTTTTATGAAGTAGGGGAAGGAATTTGCCATCAGGTTCTTCCGGAAAATGGGTTTGCTCTTCCCGGAAAACTTATTGTGGGAGCTGATTCCCACTCCTGTACTTACGGCGCTTTCGGGGCTTTTGCTACAGGGGTTGGAGCTACTGATATGGCAGAAATTTTTGCTTCAGGAAAACACTGGTTTAAAGTCCCTGAAAGTTTCAGAGTGACAGTGGAAAACAGCCTTGGTACAGGAGTTTACGCGAAAGATTTGACTCTTTATCTCATTGGAAAGACCGGGATTGATGGAGCAACCTATAAAGCTGTCGAATTTTACGGACAGGCTGTAAGTGAACTCTCTGTTTCCGGTAGAATGACGCTTTGCAATATGGCAATTGAGATGGGGGCAAAAGCAGGAATAGTTCCGCCTGATAAAAAAGTCTTTGATTTTTTGGAAAATAAGGCAGTCAGTTCTTATGAGCCTGTATATGCCGACTCTGATGCAGCTTATGTAAAAGAATTTAACTACTCTGCTGAGGATATTGAACCTCAAATAGCCTGCCCACATCAGGTTGATAATGTAAAACCTGTTGGAGAGGTTGAAGGCACACCTATAGATCAGGTACTTATTGGCACTTGCACAAATGGGAGGCTTGAAGATCTTGAAGTGGCAGCAAAGATCCTGAAAGGAAAAAAGGTCGCCGTTAGAACTATTGTTATTCCTGCATCGCGTTCTACTCTACTCGCAGCCATGGAAAATGGTACAATGGAAATTTTGCTGAAGGCAGGGGTAACTCTTGCAACTCCTGGCTGCGGACCCTGTCTTGGAGCCCACCAGGGAGTACTTGGAGAGGGCGAAGTTTGTCTTTCAACAGCAAATAGAAACTTTAAAGGTAGAATGGGAAAAGACGGTTTCATTTATCTCTCATCTCCGGCAACTGCGGCTGCTTCTGCATTAACAGGCGAAATAAGCGATCCAAGAAAAATAATATCATAATTCAAAATAATGTTATAATTAAAAACAAAATTACAATTAAAAATATTGTATAACAATTATCTTAATAATTATTCTTTAAAATGGCTCATAAAGTAATTTTATGCACCAGGAAATTTTAGATAACTTAAAAATCTTAAAACAACAAAAACAGCCTGAAAAAGATATTAGAGTGAAAGGATAGTTTTAAATTGAATTCTGGAATATTTGCCAGATTCAAACTATCTTATCTTCTTTCTGCGTTATTTATTTCAAGTAATTGGCTCCGCTTGTCTTAAGTTTTCTCTAATCTTATTTTTTCAGATATTTAATATTAGATTTCCAGAATATAGGATTTCTAGAACATAGAATTTCCAGAATTGAAACATTATTTAATTTATTTTTGTCTATTTTACTTCTATTCTTTTCCAGTGATAGTCCAAATTTATTTTAATTCTATACTACGGGACTTTATAATAATCTTAACCAAATCCAGCGGAAATTTATACCATGAATTGCATATGTATGGACAGGAGGGAATTTCCATAACTGAAGAGCTTAACTATGAAAATCTTGCAAATTTGATTGAACACTGGATCGAACATAATGAAAGTCACATGCAGAGCTTTAGAGAATGGGCCCAGAAAGCTAAAAAAGACGGTTTTGTCGGAGCTTCTGAAGATATCCTTGAGGCTGCTAATAAAATCAAAGAATCAAATGAATACTTGATAAAGGCAAAAGAAGGACTTTTCCACCTCCATAAATAAGCCCACGCTGAATTCTTATTTTAATTCTATGCCGGTTCTCCGGCTACTATGTATTTTTTTGTATGAGCTATTGTATTTTTAAATCTCTATTTTACAATAAAGTGTATACATAAGCTCAAGCAGTAATTACAGCAATCTCGAGATAAAACCTGTATTTTGTTTTTTACTCACATTTTCATCTAATACAACCTGAAATTTAATTTGAAAAAGAACCTTGATCATTTTTATTGTGATAATTATATTTATAAATAGAAGATTAAAATAGTAACTTCATAAAAGATAATTACAGGAAATGCACGAAAATTCGTAATTATAGATAGTAATTATAAATAGTGATTATAATTTGACGGGTTAGTGTAATTTAGTTGAGTTCATTTTTCACTTTGATAATTTGTTTGATTCTGCTTTTTCGATGTATTATTTCCTGTAAACTCAACTAAAGGTTTTAATTTTTTTATTTCTTTAGATTCAATTTCATTGGAGAATGTTTGGTAAATTATATCTCCATTTTCTTGGGAACAAACACTTGTATCTCTTGATTCATTATCTATTACGTTTTTATCACTACCTTTATCACTATGTGGAACTGTAGAAGCTGTAATTCCTGTATGGAGAACGGTGTTTGCAAAAATTGCTGCCACCATTACAAACGTTGCCAGCATTATTGCAGATTCAAGCCCAGTATAAGCTCTCTGCTCTTTTTTAAAAAAGCCGGAAGCCTGTTTCATCTCTTAACTCCAGAATTTTTAATTACTAATAGCAGTCTAGAAATTGTTCTTTTTTGGTATCTAATCAGCTTAGAACTGATCTACATGCAAAGGCTTACATAATCGTAAATTTTGTCTAGTAACCCGTAGTAAGTATTAGTTATAAACTAAAGATATTTTGCAAAGTAAAAACTTACCATTACATGATTTAAAAAAATATATTTGGCCTTCTACTTTATGAACATTTTGTATAATTTTTATAAGTTGAAACAATTAAATCTAAAATCAAAAAATCAATTAAAAACATTCAGATTTAAAGGTAGGGGCAAAATTTAAAAACTAAATATATTAGAGCATATAAAAGAAGGAATGAAAAAAAGAAATAAAAAACTGGAAAAAAATAAAAAATGGAAAAAATAAAAACTAGAAAAAACAAAAAAGTAAAGAAAATAAAAAAATATGAAATTCTTAAAAAAATTTAATAGAATCTCTCAATCTCATATTTTACTTTTTCAATAGAAAATTCCTGTTTCACAAGAGGGTTTTCCTGGATTGCCGGGATTCTTTCTTCAAGCATTTCTTTTTCTTTTTTATAGAAAATGCCATTTGGAATTTTATCTCCCCATTCAAGCGTTTTTTCAAAGGCTTTTATGCGGTCTGATGGATCATAATCGGCTTCGAGCTTATAAATCCTGTCTTTATACCATTTGAAAGTATTTATTTTGTTAAAGGTGACACATGGTTGAAGAATATCAAGTAAGGCAAACCCTTTGTGTGTTATAGCTGCCTTCATAAGCTCTTTTAGATGTTCCTGATCCCCTGCAAACCCTCTGGCTACAAAACCGCAGTTCTGAGAGATTGCCAGAGCAAGGGGATTCATTGAATTCTCAAGCACTCCATAGGGTTGGATTGTTGTAAAAGTCCCTTCCGCTGTAGTAGGAGATGCCTGCCCTTTAGTCAGGCCATAGACCTGGTTATTATGCACAAACAGGGAAATATTGGGATTTCTCCGGATTGCATGAAGAAAATGATTCCCTCCTTCTCCATAACAATCTCCATCCCCTGCGACTGCAATTACATGAAGGGAATGGTTGGCAATTTTAATAGCTGTTGCTACAGGGAGAGTTCTTCCGTGCAATCCATTAAATGTATGGCATTTAATGTAATGAGGCAATTTTCCAGCCTGTCCGATTCCTGAAACAATAAGAACCTCCCAGGGCTCAATTCCAAGTTCTACAAGTGCATGCTTAATAGTTGAAAGGATCTGGAAATTCCCGCATCCAGGACACCAGGCAGGGACCTGTCCCTGGTAATCTTCAGAGGTAGGCATCTAATTCCTCCTTTAAATTTTCAACGGTAAAAGGCCTTCCATCATATTTCAAGATCTGGTGAGAAAATTCAAACCCGGTCTCTGCCCGTATAAATTTGGCAAATTGCCCTGTGGCATTATTTTCTATGCTTATAGTCAGGTCTGCATTTTCAAGCAGCCCTATATAATCAAACTTATCTCTTTCAGGCAGAGGATAAAGCTCGCTGAAATGCAGCATTGCAACTTTCTTTTCATTGGGGATGGTATCTACCATCTCTTTTATTATCCCATAAGTAGACCCATGCCCTATCAGTAGTATTTTGGGAGAAGAATCCCCGTAAAGAAGAGGAGCTTCAATTTCTTTCTTTATAAGGGGCATTTTTTTCATTAGTCTTTTCTGAAACATTTTGATTCGCGTTTCCCCGTCTTCTATAATATGCCCTTCTTCGTCATGCTCATCGCTGTCAGCTACTACAAGATGTTTTCCGGATTCGCCGGGAACAGCAAGGGGAGAAACTCCTGTATCCGTGTATCTGAAACGTTTATATTCCTCTATTCCTTCAAGGTCTTTTTCGCGCAAACGGTAATCATTATAAACAAGACGCTCTAAATCAAAACTTTTAAAAGTCCACTCGGATTCTGCAAGGTACTGGTCAGTTTGAATAAATACGGGGATCTGATATTTTTCCGCAAGCTCGAAAGCCTTATTGGTAAGATAAAAAGCCTGTTCCGGAGTTCCCGGCTCAAAAATTACTCGTGGAAATTCACCGTGCCCTGAATGCAGGATAAAGAGTAAATCTCCCTGTTCTGTACGGGTTGGCAACCCTGTTGCAGGACCTGGTCTTTGAAACTCTCCTATTACAAGAGGAGTTTCTGTCATCCCTATAAGGGAGAGGCCTTCTACCATAAGGGCAAATCCTCCTCCTGATGTTCCAGTCATAGCCCTTACGCCTGCAAAAGAAGCTCCTGTTGCCATATTAATAGCTGCAATTTCATCTTCAGCCTGTTCGACAACTATTCCGAACTCCTCAGCCCTGGAGGCCAGATACTCCATTAATCCTGTTGAAGGGGACATTGGATATGCAGAATAGAATTTGCAGCCCGACATTATAGTTGCAGCTCCTATTGCATGCAGCCCTGTGATAAGCATGAGGTCTTTATCTTCAGGTTTCTGGACTCCAAAGGTTTCGCAGCGTGAACAATTTGTGAGCGCATAATTATATCCTGCTTCTGCACAGGCTATGTTGCTCTGAATTACCTGGTCTCCTTTTGTAGTGAAAGTTTTTCTAAGAATATTCTTAAGGACTTCAAGCCCAAGGTCAAGCAATCCGAGTACTGCTCCAGTAGCCACGGTATTTGCCATAACACTATTTTTTCCAACATCAAGAGCTATTTTCTTAAAGGGAATATCTATGAACTCAGGTTCATCAAATTTCATTTTAATGGTCTCGGAATCGTAGAGAATAAAACCCCCATTTCTTACGCTCCCTTTATGTATTTCTACAGTATTCCGGTCAAGAGCCAGAAGGATATCAACTATCTCTTTAGAAGCAGTTACTTTTTTGTCGGAAAAGCGGACCTGATAAAAATTATGTCCGCCTCGAATCCTGGACATATAGTCCTGGTGCGTGAAAACATGGTATCCCATCTGAGAAAAAACCTTTGCAAGAGCTCCTCCTATTGTCTGTAACCCCTGCCCGGCCTCTCCTCCTATTCGAAGTGTAAGGTCCAGAAATTTAACCCCCGTATTTCGTTTCTATTTTACTGTTGTTTCTTTCGAGCTTAGCGTTAATATATTTCCAATCGATCTAAGCAGGTTTATGATTCTAAATTGCCGAATTTATTAAAATTCAGCTTAATATTTAAAATAATTATATTAAAATAGAAAATTTGCTGTCAACTCTCCACTAAGTTGCTAGGATTTTCATTCAGCTTTTTGTTTCTCTAATTCCCTTGATGAGATATTATTTATTAGCCTTAAATAAGCTTGCTATAACTCTACAGGGCAAAAATTGGAAACAAATTAAAAATTATCAATTTAAAATAAGAAAAGGAATTTCCCAAAAAGAATACACCCTATTAATGCAATCCCCAGGATAAATATGTCCATATGGAATAATGGATAAACTATCAAAAAACAAATCAAGGAAGTAACCGCAAAGGCCAAAATATCTATCGGGTTACTCATGTATATCCCCATATCAGCCTACAAGTCACACCGTCATAAAGGTTTCTACTTTGAACGGAGTTGAATAATATAGAAATTATATTATTAGGTAAATTTATTTCTCAAAAGGAAAAATACAAAGATAAATTAATAAAAAAAAGCATCAAGAATAAGATTTTTTTGATATAAATTAATAAAAAAATTAACCAAATTATTTAAGATCAATACGTTTACTTCCTAATAAAATTAACCGGACATCGTGAGTAGAAATTTGTTTTTTGAATAAATTTATTCTTAGATATTTAATAGATTCTAGATTTATTTTTAAATGGGACTGTTCTTGAGACTTTAAACTTTAAACGAGTTTTTGGAGAAAATTAATATATTACATTAATATATCAATGTTTTAATAAGAAATAAAAACTGAAAAAATAAAATAAAATAAAATTAAATTAAATTAAAAAAACAAAGTTTAAAAAAATATTACTGTAGCTCCATAAAATATACTTTTTAGATCCAACAGGAACCAGTATTTTTGTTATTGATCAAGATTTAATATTTTAGCCAAATTATGATTTTACTTAATTTTAACATATCTTATTTTAATTATCTCAATTTATTTCAGTTATTTTCGTCTAATTTAATTTATTGTTATTTTCTTTTTACCAGATTTATTTTAATTTATTGTTTTTCACTATTTTATTTCATTTTGTTTAATTTTGATTTTTTAACGGCCAAGCTGGGCATGGGCTCTTGCAAGGTGGCCAGCCGCCTGGGCTCCGATTAGAGAAATTTCTCCGGCAAGTACAGCAGCAGCCACTATTTCTGCAAATTTTCGAGAATTAATTCCAGGCATATCTCCTGCCCCTGAGACGCCTAGAATATTCAGGCAATCTCTTTGAGTCCCAAGGCCTGTACCTCCTCCAACTGTCCCTACAGGAAGGGCAGGAAGGGTAACCGAGCATTGGATTTCTTCATAAGGGGTAAGTTCCATGCTTGTAATTGCAGTGCTGCCTTCCACAACATGTGCCGGATCCTGTCCGCAGGCCAGATATACAGCAGCAATAATGTTTGCGGCATGAGCATTGAAACCCAATGCACCTGCCCTTGCCGAACCCAGGAGATTCTTGCTGTAATTTACTTCAAACATGGATTCAGGTGTGCATTTTAAGGTTTCTTTGACAATTTCTTTCGGGATGGTAACTTCAGCGACAACTGTTTTTCCTCTTCCCAGAATTGTAGTTATTGAAGCTGGTTTTTTATCAGTACACATATTTCCTGAAAGAGTAACAGGATGCGCCCCAAATTCATCTTCAATTAAGTGCATAACCGCATCGGTAGCTATGGTTACCATATTCATGCCCATAGCGTCTTTGGTGTCGTAGGAAAACCTGAGATAAACGTAAGTTCCGGTTATGAAAGGTTTTACAGCCATTAATTTCCCGAATCTTGTAGTCTTCTCTGCAACTTCCCTCATTTGCTCAAAAATTTCAGGACACTTGACCCAGTCATAGAATTTTTTTGCTCTCTCCAGGCTCTCAAGTTTGAAAACAGGGGCTCTTGTCATTTCGTCTTCGAAAATCCTGACATTTGCTCCTCCGGATTTTGTGATAACAGAGCAGCCTCTATTTACACTTGCGACCAGAGCTCCTTCGGTTGTGGCGAGTGGGATGTAATACTCTGAATTTGCATATTCTCCATTTACCTTTAAAAGCCCGGCAACTCCTAGAGGGATCTGAACCGCACCTATCATATTTTCAATATTTTTTTTGCTTACAATTTCTACATCCAGGGAGAAATTCTGGATATGTTCGAATTCCAGTTTCGCAAACTCCTGGATTGCAAGCCTTCTAAGTTTTACTGCTGTTGCAGGGTCTACAAACTCTTCGATTTTGCGAAAAGCGACATCTCCATCCAGCACTTTCTGCAAAAGAAGTTCTTCCTCTTTATTTAGTTCATAGTCTTTAAGCACGAAACCACCCATTAAATCTGATTTTTTATATTAATTTTAAATTAAAAATATAGAAAACCCCATATACTCAGGCTAAATATTCATTCCTGATTTAATTCATTATTATAATTATTAGACCTGAATTCACTTTAAGTTGCTACATTAACCGTCAGGCAATTTACGATCAGATGGACTGTTCTAATTTACTCTAAACAATACTAAGATATTTTATTTTGTTTTAACTATTTAGATTACTTTAAACTCGGGGAAATTAAAGTTAAATTTAAAGCCTAGTTTGCCAATAAATGGGGATCTTTTAATTCTAGTTCTTCTAAAATCCTGTGTTAATTATGAGTATATTGACATATAATATATTCTTCAAATAGATTTTTCATATATTATAAGCTCTCTGAAAACTTGGAGGTAAACATAAAAAGCTTTATCGGTTTACCTGACCTTTTTATTAATCTATAAGGAAACCCAAAATAGGGGCGATTGAAGGCCTTAATAAATATGCTTTTAAAAATATTATTATAGGATTTAAAAAGTAGAGAATTTAGATATAATTGAATTTAAATCTAATTTATATACGGATATAATTTATTATCTCAGTATATAAAATATATTATAAAATTCATTTTATTTTAGATATTAGAGTTTAGATATAACACTTAAAACTAAAAGGAAAGCAAATGTGAATTGGAAGAAATCAAGAGACAGGTTATTTGAAAAAGACATTGTTAGATATACATTATACAACCCGTAAAAAGCAGTCAACATAAAAATAACAATGGGAACACCATTATCTAAAATATCAAGCGCTGATGGATTTTTAGCTAATTTACGGGGGAAGCGAGCGAATAAAGCTATAGTTATTAACATTGAAAAAACAAATAACAAAAGATAAAGTTTTGTATTACCTGAAAAAATAGATGATAACCCTAGGGACTCGAAGATTTTAATACCTCCTTAATATCTGTTAATACGCATGTTGATTAAGTAATATGAATCTTTTCATTTTTATGCAAATCTTAATAAATTTGGTGCGTCTTTATTCTTATTAAGTCTATAAAAGAATAGAAAAGCCAGATTTTAAACCATTACCGTAAAATAAGTGAGACTATTTCGGAAGATAATTTTCGGGGGTTTACGTAATCAAGAGAACGGTAATAAGTTAGAGGCTTTCTAGGTAATTTTAATAAGTTCTTCTTGTATATATAAGTAATGTAAATATGTGAATATTTGTATTATAGAGCTAAATATATCCAGAAAAACTATTTATTACAAAATTTTCTTCTTAAAAAACAGAAAGCATAGAAAATATATCAGGTAGATCAAAATAAAAATGAGAATAGAAGTCTCAGAAATGAAATTAAAATTGATTAATAACTGTCTGTGAAATTAAAATAATAAAAAAATTAATTATATCCGTTTTTAGAAATGTATATAAAAAATTAAAGGATGTTAGGATTTCATCTCCGATTTAAAAAAAATGTCAATGCAAGCACTGAAACTGCGCTAGCAATTGTAAAAGCCGGTACTTTTGTAGATGTTGATGGGGGTTTTGTTTCTGTTGGAGACTCTACTTCCTTAATTGTTTGATTTTTATGAACAGGGATTTTATCTTTATAAACGTCAGTTGAAATATAAGGATAGGCTATTGTAAACCCACTATTAATTAAAATACTTCCTGTTTCAAAATCATTTATTTGATAAACAATATCAATTGGTATCGATCCACCAGCCCATTTTTCGGTAGGTATGACTGTCCATTTATACAAAATACTAGAATCTTTCTCAACTATATCCGATCTATATTCATTCATTTTTGAGGTAGATCCATTTAAAATTACAAAATATCCAGTTCCAATTTCACTTAATTCAACGGATACTTCTGATTTTTGATACACAGTTAGATTAATACCAACATTGAAAGGTTCTCCAATTTTTATAACTGGCTTTGCAACTTCTGTTGCAGGTAAAAGTTCATCATTGTAAAAAACATCCATTTTACCATATGGACTGCTTGCATTTACAACACTTGTTAGCAAAATTATACAAAACATTTCAATAATAATTAATTTTATTCTCATGCTATTGCACCTAACTCTGAAATCAATTGATCATACCCGGCCGAGATCTCTTCGTATCCACCGGATTTATCTCCTACACCCTTTGGACCTGGACCAACAACGGTACTCGAATAACCTGTAAAATAGAATGTTAGTTGTGTATTTCTTCCTATCCAGATACTCCCCCCATTTTTATTTTTTAGAAAAGGGTGATTTATATGTTCTTCCTTCCTCGTATATCTTTGACCTTTATGTCCAAAATAAGGCTGAGGAATAACTTCATTATCATTATCTATGACAGTAAAAACCTGATATTTTCCTACAATCTCATATGTCCACACATTTACCGTAAAAACCCAGTGAGGAGGCAATACAGGCATTCCACATGGAATTGCTGCCATTGCTTTATCCAGTTTTTTCGAAATCTTGGCTCCCGTTTTTGAAGAATATGTATTGACTGCTTTGTTATCCAGCTTTTTCAGTTCACTATCGATTTTTTCGAAGGAAGAATCAAGGGCCTTTCCTTTTTTTACGGTAACTGCACATATTCCGTTTGAGACCCCGATTCTTACATCAGTATCAACCCTATTTAGGGTGGCTTCGAGTTCATCAGGAGGGACTTGAGGATTTGAATTTCGGATATCGGATTTAATAAGTTCGGCAAGTTCAGATGCCAATCTATCTGTCGTAGATTTTTTAATTATCTGGTCATCAGAAAGGCCGTCGAGATAGATGATTGTAATCTGGCGGACTTTATTGGTTTTAATCCAGCTTGAAATAACTGGATTCGAATTTACTTCGTCAAGCACACCTTCTGTTATTTCCTGTCTCATTTCTTGAGCATATGTTTTTTTAAGGTTGTAAATTTCTTTGTCAAGCTCCCTGAAATCCAAATTTATTTTTTGCCCTTTAAGGTTTTGCTCAAGCAGGTAGACTTCTCTATTTAAATTATAGATGCTCTGGCTGATCTGCTGGGAGGTTTCGGTTTTAACATATTCATTGTTTGAAGCTATGGCATCTCCAATTTCCTCGGAAATTCCGGTAGTAAAAATGCAGGTGTTCCGGACGCCGAGAGGATAGATTGTCCTGCCTGTCATGGTATCTGTCCACTCGTATTCTTTTCTCAGGTCAAAATCAGGATCGTGATAGAGATAATTTGGTTTCTGGTCGATAATAAGAGTTAGATTTTCAGTCCAGTTGTACTTACTTTCTGGCTGGCCGGTAACCGCCATTGTGGAAATGATGCCCATATTCTGTCCAAGGGCTGAGGAAGCTCTTTGAATTGCAGGGTTATTAAAAAGAGTCATTGAGCCGGAAGTTACACTATCAAGTTTCCCGGTATCCAGGCCTTTTTTCTTAAGGGCTTCCAGAATATAGGAATTTAGATCGGATTCAAGCTTAGTATTTTTGTATTCAATATCTTTAAGCAGCCTGTTATAAGCTTCATTTCTTGCAATATAACGGGCAGAATCGCTTAAGGTATGGATTTTTCCTTTATTTTTTCCTGCAGAAGTTAGATGTTGTTTTTTGTTTACGTAATTTTCCCGGTTTGATTCCAGATAGCGGACGAGTTTGCCGGCAGTTTTTACCTGCTGGTCTGTTGGGTCCCGGCCAGGAGAATCAACAAGAGAATAATTAAAAGTTGGGTTATCGTTTTCAATAGAATCAAGCATTGACAGCACATCTTCTGCCATTGCTCTATGCAGCCATGCTGGAATATCGCAATTAATTGTCCGAATAAAAAGATATTTTCCATCAGGAAAAACCCAGTGGTTTCTTTCGATCTCCCTGATATCTACATAAGTTTCCCTGTATTTATCGGCAGCATCTGAGCAGCAGGGATCAAAACTGGTGCCACTTGAATTCTTATTTTGATCATTTCCCTGGATTCCATCTAAATAATCTAAATAAACTGAAGTCCCGCTGTATTCTCTTTCTACAGGATCAGAATAGGTTGAAAGACCTGTATAACCTTCTGTTGGAGGCCGTCTGTGATAGACTAATGTCAGGTTTTCGGATTCGGTTTCGAAATGCGAGAGAGTTTCTGAATCAACTTTATCTGTAATTTCTAAATCCGAGCCGCTTGAGGAATCGGAATGTGTTACAATTGTAAAATTACCATCAGGCAGTTTTTCCCGGGATTTCCATTTATAAGTATATTCATAACTATAGCTAATTTTCCATTTTGTCTTTATTTTATAGGAAATATCATACCTGACCCTCCAATCAAAAACATGATCTTCGCGGTTGAGGTAGCCTTCATTTCTGTCCATAAAAATAAGCCTGTCATTGCTCTCATAGGAATACTGAGGCTCAATCATTACATCGGTTATCTCGCTAGAAAGCAAGTTCACAGAAGCCCCCTTAAGAGACCATCTTACAAGATTGCCTTTTGGAGGCTTAATTGCCGGGCTTAAAGACTCTGAATAAGAATTTACAGCAGAATTATTCAGGGAATAAGAAGGGATAAGGGCCCCTGTATGCGTTCCAGATACAAGATATTTTGAGCCCCAGTTAACAGCATGTCCGTCAAAAGAAGTTGAACGACTATCGAAATCCGAAATAATCTTTGAGTCCCGGGCTTTTGGAGAACGAAAGCCGTCTCTTAAGACCTGTCCCTGTACAGGGGCTCTATAAACACTGGCCGTAATTGCATGAATAAGATCAGGGTTTTTTTCAGTCCAGACATGGTCATTAAAGACCCAGCCGTCTATTACTCCATCGGTGTAATCTGAAGCTGAAACCTCTATTTTAGAGCTCTGAGAGAGTTTTTCAATTGATGTATCTGTCTCTTTTAGGGATTCCCCAATTCCATCTTCTACATCCAGGGAAAAAGACTTGTTATCTGCCAGAGAATCATAAGTAGTTGTTAGATTTATGCTTTTCCGGGTTTCATAGCCAGAATCTGAAGATCCAGAATTCCCAGATTTCATACCAGAATTAAGACTTCTATTGGAACCAGTATTAGAATTATTGGAACCGATATTAGAATTAATAACAGAACTGGTTTCCTTATTCTTATTATTGCCTGGATTTGAGACATCTTCATAAATCACTTTTCCATTATAGTAGGTTGTATACGTAAGAGCCAGAGGATCAACGGAATCAAAAATCCTTTTTTGTGTATAAAGGGTAGCTCCGTTAATAGAACTCGAAAGAGCAGGATTTGTAAGAATATTAAGGGGTCCGTTTGCATAATGCTGCCAGGGCCCGTAAATAAAAGTCCGGAGGTTTGTGGCTCCAAGCACAAGATTGGAAGTTGAATCAAGGCTTGAAGAATTCTCAAGACTGACTTCATATTCCCTGACAAGCTCTTCAAGTAAAGGCTCTCTTGAAGTAACAAGCGTTGATAGTTTCAGGCTGTTATTTACCGTTTTTCTGGATTCAAGATCTACAAGCGTATAATTAAGAGAAGGAATTTCAAAAATATAGTAAATTGTGTACTTTTTATCAGGAGAAGAAATTTCTCGTTGTAAAGTTCCTTCAACTTTCCTTATCTTTACCTGCTCAGGTTTTAGATCAGGTTCTACATTAATGGCATATTGCATAAAGGTGTGAGTGTTATCCTGGTAGTTTGCAGCAAGAAGTCTGTTAAAGGAATTGGCTGTGATATCTTTTACAGGGCTGATTTCAATCATAAACCAGTCTGAAGCTTTCAGTTTATCCCCGTAATACAGTTCAATTGAGGCATATCCTGAGGCTGCAGTTTCGGGAATTGTAATAGTGTGTTCAAAAGAGACCTTCTGGAAAAATCCAGTCGCCTGTCCATAATTTAAAGTTTTAATTTCATTTCCTGAAGTATCTTTAGCAACTAGAATAACATTTTTTTCTTTCCAAAGGCTTTCTATTTTTCCCCAGACATCAGAAGGCAAATTTATGGAAATCTCAAGCGTATCTCCTTTCTCAAGATTTTGATTTTTAGGAATTAAGATAAACCCGCTTTCAGAAATTTTTTCAACCGGAGTTCCTTCAGGCACAATTACAGGATGTTCACCCTGCCACTCCAGAGCTTCCATACCTGCGTAATTAAGGCAGCGAGTAAGATCGGAGACAGCAAGGGAAACTGCAGTCTGTTTAGGGTCAGTTCTTTGCGTTGTGTAAATTGTTTCGGCAACTTCACAATCCATTTTTAAAAGATAAACTGAAGTAAAGGTTGCAGCAAGCACAATAAAAATTCCAATTACGGCAAACGGGATGTATGCATCAGTATTCTGAATAAAAGATAATAACTCCTCAGGTGATCTTTTAGCCATACAACCCATCCAGAAAAGAAAAAATCAAGATTATTACAATACTTTAGACAATATTTCAAAATGTTGTAAAAATATTAGAGTGTTAAACGAATAAATACTTTGCTTTCTCTGGAGTATATTAAAAATTTAAAAAAGTAATATAAAAATAAACTAAAGAACCAATCACAGCCAAAATAAGGGAAGAGAAAATTGAAAGTTAAAGAAATGAAATTCAATACAACTGCTGGCTCTTATTTCCGCCAAGGATTTTACCCAGTTTATTTTTAAATTTTCGTTTTGTACTTCCAGACATTTGTTCAAGAATAATCGGGATTGGGGTATTTTTGCCTGCAGGAGCAACTTTTCCTTCTCTTATGGCTTTTAGCACTGCATCAAGTGTATTTTCTGATGCATCAATTTCAGTATAGGCCTGACCTACCATTTCGGGAACGTGAGAGTCACTTCCTGCAACGCCTGGAATTCCAAGTCTTTTTGCTTCCCTTAAGGCCTGCCTGTTAGCTCCATTAAAGAGGCAGCGAGAATTGAAGACCTCTACCGCATCAATATCAAGCCCTTCAAAACTTCCTATCCCGTGAGAACTGCTTTTGAAAGGATGAGGGACAATAACTGTTCCTCCAAATTCCCTGGCCTTTAAAATAGTTTCTTCAGGGCTCAACAAAGGTTCTATATCCTGCTTCACCCCCAGGACCAGAATATGCCCTTTTGAGGAAGTTACCTCAACTGCTGGAATAACGTTAATTTCAAGGCCAAGGTCAAGCGCTTTTTCTCGACAGGCAAGCCCGCCTTCAATTGTATCATGGTCACAGATAGCAAACCCGTCAAGTCCCCGTTTAACAGCATATCCAAGAATGTCTACATGAGCTGATTTGCTGTCCTTTGAATGTTCAGAGTGTACGTGAAGATCAAATTTCATGTCGATATGAAATTAGAAGTTAGATTTATATAAATTTTGAAGCACAGCGAAAAGATTCTGACGAAAAACTAAAATTTGACAAAAATTTGACAAAAAATGAGAAAAATCAAGAAAAGAAAAAAGACAAAAATGGAGAGAAAAAAGGAAGATAAAAAGAATAAAAAGGTAAGGAAAATGAAAATAAAAAATGACGGTGATAATTAATATTGAAAATAACAGGAACATAAAAAGATAACAGGAACACAAAATGATACCAGGAATATAAAATGATAACAAAAGATAGAAAGATCAAAGAACAAAAATTAGAAAATTAGAAATATAGATCAAATTCAAAACAATCTAAATATAAAAACTAGGCTACGTGTAGGAGGAATTGCGAACGGGCGGAACATAGCAAAAAATCTGGTTTAGGGGTATAGTTTAGGATATTAGGAGGGTCTGATATCTTCAGTAGACTCCCGTTCGCATGTATACAAACGACTTTTGAATATAAATACCTTTCGTATACATACGAACATTATTCAGGTTATGCAAAAAATTTTCTAAGGAAACGATATTGGGGAACTTTATGGGAAATATTCTAATGGTTTTTATAAAATTGAAAAAGCTTTTTTCTCTTTAGAAGAATCTGGAAATCCTTCTATATCCTTTAGCACGAATTAAAGTTTAGCTTAAATTATTGGGCTTTGTTTTTTAAAATGTTTTTGATTTATTTTGATTTATTTTTTATTTGTTTTGTTTTTGATTTTACTTCATTTAATTTCATACTGATTTAATTTATTATCCATGTTTTTAGTTTATTTTAATTTACTTAAGCCATTTTCAATCTCTTATACTATATTTTTATATTTGATTCTTCTATTTTAATTTTATTTCAGGTATTTATCAGGTCTCTTGAGGATTAATCAGAGCATGTGCCCTGTTAATTGTCTCTGTTCTTGCTTCGTAATCTACAAAAATTTTCTCTCCATATTCAACTTTGTGTACAATTCCTTCTTCATATAACCAGGAAAGAATTGACATTCCTTTTTCCGAATTCGGAAGCGAAAGAGAACAGGAACACCAGGGTGGAAGATACTTTATAATTTCGGCTTTGAGTGCAGTCAGACCTTTCTCTTCTTTTGCAGAAACAAAAACAGGGTTTGGAGTCATATACTCTATCTGCTCCATAACCGAGTCAATTTCGATTTCGCTGAGCAGGTCAGTTTTATTGAGGACTGTGATAACAGGAACTCCCTGGATGCGGTCCCAGAGAGTATTATGCGAAGTTGAGAGTTTCTGTAAAATAATTTCGGGTTTTTCACTCGCATCTACAACTAGCAGAATAAGGTCGGAAAGGAAGATTTCATCAAGTGTGGATTTAAATGCATCAACCAGCCAGTGAGGAAGGTCTTCAATAAAGCCTACGGTATCAGTCAAAAGGGCTTTTCTTCCTCCAAGATCAAGGGCACGGGTTGTGGGTACAAGGGTTGTAAAAAGCATATCTTTTGCTTCAGCATTCTCTTTTACAATTGAGTTGAAAAGAGTGCTTTTGCCTGCATTCGTGTAGCCTGCAAGCGAAATTAAAGAAAAGCCTTTCCTGTGTCTAAAAGCTCTCAGGGATTCGTCATCTTTTTCTGCGGATTTGAGTTCGCTCTGGATCCTTGCAATCCTTTTCTTCAAATCCTGTTCATAAGAATCCTCATACCCCCCAAGCCCCATAAAGCCTGCTCTTTCTTCTTTCTTAAGAAGTGAAATAACAGCCCTTGCCCTGGGGACTTCATATCTTAACCTTGCAAGTTCAACCTGAAGTTTGGAGCGGTGAGTGGTTGCTCTTTTTGCAAAGATTTCAAGGATAAGCTGGAATTTATCAATGACCTGGCATTTGCAGATTTCCGCAAAATTGAAGAGCTGTTTGGTAGAAAGCCTGTTATAAAAAATCGCTTTTTCCGCGCCTGTACTTCTTATTAATTCGGCAAGTTCCTCTATTTTTCCTTTCCCAAGCTGGTATCTTGAGTCCGGAAACCTGGTCTGGGTAAGTTCAGCAACCGGAGAGTAACCTGCTGCTTTTGTAAGTTCCCTGAATTCCTGGAAAAGATATTCTTCACGTTCAGGATCGGAATTTGGAGCTGTTCGCTTTACAAGAACAACTCTATTCCCGAATTTTTTTTCTGCTGAAATTTTTATACCTCGATTTTAAGTTCGTTTATGAGTAAGTTGCGTGCACTCAAAGAAACATGATGTGCAAGCTCTATTGCACTTCTTTCTGCAATAGATTCCTGATATTTAAAAGGCCTTGAAAACATACTTTCCGGCACCCAGAGAGGCTTATTGTACATATCTCCCTTTTCGGCAACAATTGTGCCTTCAAAAGAAAGCTGGGAAGCAGTATCCTCAATTAGCTGTACAATATCCAGTAAACTTGGGGCCCTTTTGAGCCAGAGAGGCAGGATTTTGACCTGTTTGACTTTCTCAATATGGTTAGCCGAGACTGAAAGGGCTGCTGCTGCACAGACCATGTAGTATCCTCCTTTTATCCTGTGCCTGCCAGAGATATCTACTGCAATAATCTCCCACATTTTCTATTTCACCCTCAGGCTGAAATTTAGCCTTATAAACCTGTAAATGAATTAGATATAAAAAGTACCGAAATATCTGAGAAACCACTTGATGGTACCAGGATCAAGTTAATTATTGGGTAAATGAGTGACTAACTGGAAAATACAATCTAACTGACAAGGATTATATGGTAAATAATTAACTGGTAATAACAGATAATTGATTGCCAATAATTATTCTCAATTAATTAGATGTATTCGTTACAAATTGCAATTAACTAACTGGTAGTAAATAGCTTGAGAATTCGTATTTCTTGAGGTTTCTTAAAAATTGAAAAGATTTTTCTTGAATTCTTTTAATTTCCTTTTAATTTTCTTTTAGTTTTCTTCTATTTCTCTTCTAGTCTTCTTCTATGTTCTTCCAATTCCATCAAATTTCGTAGAATCTTCTTTAAATTTTTTATATACCAGTCAAAATTACATTTTGATTCTGCTGATATCCAAGTATTCGACCGTGTTTCCCTTGTCAATTGCAAAAAGCATAGTTTTACGTACGCTATTTGCAAGCCTGACAGCGCCTGAAAGCACAGGAAGCCTGAACTCAAAATCTGCAGGAATAACATTCACAAGGTATTCCGAATGCGGAATTTTTTCTATTGTTTCAACCTTTTTATATACCCTGAAATTTGTCCCGAATTTGAAACCTGTCTTAACTACATGGCCTGAATTCCTGAGATTTTTATATGCCAGGTATTTTCTGAGGAAAGAACTTTCGATCTGGGAAGCTTTTTCTACAAATTCTTCGAAAGAAAGGGCTCTCCCTTTCCGGTCCCGGATTTCCAGCACTCCTTCAGAGAAGAGATAAAGCGATTCTACAAGGGAAAGCTGCAGCCTTTCAGAATCCAGCATTTTTCCGTAAAAACCCCGACTATACAGGTTTTCGGAAGCTTGAGGGTTCCAGACAATTACTCTGTCTTCCAGAAAAGTGGCATCGGTTTTAACTGCAGGATAAGGTTCAGGCATATCACCTTTAGGAGAATAGGTTTTGACTTCATAAAATGTAAGGTCGCTCTCTTCATCTACTACGGCGAGGATTAACTGCTTGTGCACATTTTCTGCTGACACAACTGATTCCTGGAGAAGCTTCACAGGCAAAAGCTGCCTTTCAGACTGCACATGCACAAAAATTCTTGCTGCACTCTTGCCCGGATGGCTGCCTCTGGGATATACTCTGAAATGCGAGGTCGAAGGCTGCACATAATATCCCCGTTCCTTAAGGTCTTTATAAACAATATACTTCAGCTCGAAATTCGGTTGCCTTAAAGAGGCTTCTTCGAAAAAAGCCCTGAAATCCAGCTGTTTATTTTCAAGCTCGATTTCGAGCTTTCCCCTGGAAAGAAGAAATGCAGCCTCAACAAGCGAAAGCTCCAAACCCCCATTTTTAAGCCGTCCAAAATACCCGGTGTTATAAAGCTCGCCTACCGCCTCTTTACCGGCAAGAACCCGATCTCCTTTAAGTTGTGTTTTCAATAAGTTCACCTGAAAAGAAAGTAAAGTTAAGGCTTTTTCTGGAAACAATGCAATATAAGAATATTGTAATCCAGTTTACTGCACGTTATTAGCTACATCTCATTTACTGAAGCTTAGTTGTTGAACTCCAGACTGTTAAAATCTGATTATTAATATTAAATTCTTAAAATATCCAAGTTATTTAAAATCTAATTTATTTAAAATTTAATCTATTTAAATCTCTGATTTACTCAGATTTTAATCGATAATTTAGTTTTTAAAAAGTTTAATTATTAAGTTACAGCTTATTATCTGTTATCAAGAGATTACTATTTTATTAAGATTCGGCTTATTACAAACTGATGTACAATTATCTTGCTTAATACAGATTACTTACTTGCAATCTGATCTTTTATCTTTTTATTTATCCTAAATATGTTTAAGATTCTTTATTTTAATTTATAACGCTTATATGATTCAGATTAATAAGAACTCAACATATAAAGCTCATTTTTCCAACTTTTCTATCTATACTTAATATATATAATTTAATATAATATTTTCAATTTAATATAATATTTTCTTTTCATAAAACGGGATTATTGAATCTATGAATATGAAATGTCTATATTATCCGGAGTACTTTTCAAATTTGGATTTCTTAAATATAAACCTCTTAGATTTAGACTTCACAAATTTAAATCTCTTAATATATTTTAATTAATACAATTTTCTGATAATGAGAACTTCCGAGTTATCCAGGAAATATCTATTTTAAGGATATACTCGAGATTCCCTCAATCTTTTACTTTTCAATTTGTAGACTAATTAGACTAATTTTACTGTAGGAATTAGTCAAAAATAAAATCAACATTCCCTCACCCTTTAAGCAAAATTTTTGGTTTCTCTATATATTCTGGCAGCTTCGACAAGAGAGCCTGCAAGTTCTCTGTAGGCAGCTCCGTGCAGATGAGCATAAGACCCAAGAGTGTTTTTGAAAATCAGCCCGTCCTTATCGGCTTTTATTCCTGTCCCTCTGGAGAGCTTTATTATAAATTCCGCATCATCAGGAATTTCCTGGATCTCAGAATGATGGAATTCGTGTCCTTTGAAACTGTTACCTTTTTTCCCGATCAGGCAGTCATTTTCCAGAGTCCCTATATTATAGCTGACTACCCTGGTCTGCCCCATAATCGTGTGTCCTGGAAGGGCTCCAACCATCGAGAATGTTAGCTCAGGCATTGAAGCATCATGATAGGTGCCTTTGCCCGGGACCCCTGTGCTTATTTTTTCAGTAAGGTACATAAGCCCGCCGCATTCTGCATAAATAGGCATGCCAGAAGCAGAGGCATTCTTAATATCCTGACGCATAGATTTGTTAGCTTCTAGTTCGGCTGCAAAAAGTTCGGGATAACCTCCGCCAATATAGAGTCCGTCAAGCTCAGGAAGTCTGGAGTCGTTTACAGGACTGAAATAAACAAGCTCTGCACCTGCAAGCTGAAGAAGGTCAAGATTGTCCCTATAATAAAAGTTAAAAGCTTCGTCCAGAGCAACCCCTATTTTCGGCTTAGGAGTTCCTATAGCCGGATTGGCCGGATTAAGACTCGAAGAAAAAATACTATGTTCAGGGCGTTTCAAAGGCTTTGCACTGCTCGCAATTGCAAGGAAACGATCAACATCAATTCCTTTATTGATAATTTCTTCAATTCCCTTAAGCCGCGCTTCAAAATTTCCATCTCCAAGCCTTCTTCTGCCTTCAAGGGCAGGCATAAGCCCCAGATGGCGCATGGAAATTTGCATAGCAGGGTCCCTTGGAATTATTCCGATAACAGGCACACCTGTATAGTACTCTACTGCCTCTTTTGCTTTTTCGGCGTGACGGCGGCCTCCAATGTTATTAAGGATGACTCCTGCGATCTGCACGTCAGGGTCAAAGTTTTTATAACCATTAACAAGAGCAGCACTTGAGCGGGTAATACTGCGCGCGTTAATAACAAGAATTACCGGGCAGTCAAGAATTTTTGCAATCTGTGCAGTGCTCCCAAGGTCTGTCAGGCTCTCAAAACCTTCATAGAGCCCGCGGACCCCTTCAATGATTGCAATATCAGCCTGGGTTCCGGCTTCACAGGCATGCATGTAAACATCCAGGATTCCATTTTCATCCATAAGGTAACCGTCAAGGTTTCGGCAGTACCTTCCTGTAATCTCGGTATGGTAGCTGGGGTCAATATAATCCAGGGCAACCTTAAAAGGTTGAACCTTATATCCCTTTGAAACAAGCGCAGCCATCAGGCCCATAGAAATTGTTGTTTTTCCTGAAGAAGAGCGGTCGGCAGAAATAAGAATTCTTGGAATATCTTTTATTTTTTTTTCATTTTGTTTTATCTGGGACATATTTTAAGACCCCTGAACTTTTATCCGGGATTATTTCTTAAATTTGTTTTAATTAAATTTCAGGAAAATTCAAGTAAATCCTGAAGAAATTCAGTTTTTCTTAAGTTTACTCGGGATTTATTTTGTCAGTTCCCTTAACCGTTCATCACTTAGAGAATCGGCTGTAACCTTCTTTTCGTTTTCAAGAATAGCTTTTCCAAGCTTACGGTAGATCTCTGCAATATCGGAGTCAGGAGCTTTTTCCATCACTGAGTAACCTTCTCTCTCACATTCCTGCACAACCTGCCTTTTCGGGATAAACGCCATAAGCTGACTGCCAATTTCTTCAGCAAATTTAGTAACAATTTCTTCTTCCCTGCTTGCGTTCCTGGAATTACAAATTATTCCGCTCAGAGGCATCCCTATTTTCGAAAGGCCTTTACAGATGTTATTTGCTGCGTAGAGAGGCATATATTCCCCTGAAGTCAGAACATAAGCTTCGTTTACAAACCCTTTCCGAACCGGAGCTACAAACCCACCGCAAACAATGTCTCCTGGCACATCGTAAATTATGAAATCCTGCTCTTTTAAAAGGTCGCCTGAGATACTTTTTAATTTCTGGATGGCAACAATAATCCCCCGGCCTGCACAGCCAATTCCGGGCTCAGGGCCGCCTGCTTCTACACATTTAACCCCGGCGTAGCCTTCAAAAACAACATCTTCTTCTTTTACATTTATACCTTCACGGAGCAGATCAAGAATAGTTGGGATTCTTCGTCCTCGAAGCAGGGTTATAGATGAATCGCTTTTGGGGTCACAACCTATTATCATCACTTTCTTTCCTGCTTCAGCACAGGCGGCTGCAACGTTTGAAGCTGTGCTTGACTTACCTATGCCTCCTTTTCCGTAAATTGCTATAATTTTTTGTTTTTTCAAAAAACACTCCTCCAAATTTATTCTACTGAATTTACTTTGCCAGATTTATTTTGTCAATTTTATCCTGGTTCCTGGAATTTATTAGCCGGGTATATTTATACAGTTACTTTCACATGCCTTATTTTATCCGACTTTTGATTATTTTCCTATTAAGCTTCCTTTGCAACTTCTCTTAATGTGGCTCCAAATTCGGATTCTACAATTTCACTGACTCCGAGGGTTTTAGGATGAAGGTCGATTTCAACAAGCACGTATTCGTGACCCATTTCTTTTAGAGGTAAAACCTGTCTTGGGCCATTAGTTATTGAAATTAATTCCATATTCCGGATATTTTCCATAGGAACTGCATGAGGAACCCCGGTAATGATTGCAAAATCGTAATCGCTATACTTTTCTTTTATAAGCTCACTAACCTTTTCCCCGGCAATCGGGTATTCGTCCATCCCGCCAATGATCTCATGTACTTCAACTCCATGCGCTTTCAGGTCCCGCATTATGTATTCTGCATGCTGCCTGACTCTTGGAAGCCCGAGCTCAGGGTCAATATTTGCCATATTAATAAGATTTTCCTTTTTCCCTAGAGCGGCTGCAACCTCATTGACTGCAAGGGTGATATCTGCAAACATGTAGCCGGTTTCTTTCTTGGCGTTCATGATAACAAGGCCTTTTTTGCCTTCTTTTAAAAGCTCAATAACCCTTTTTGCAACCTTGTATTTGATATCCCCGCGGGAGGGCGCAAGGTATTCTCTGCTTGCAGCCCCGAATTTTTTCTCAACTTCTGTAGCTTTTCCAAGCAGGTACTCCTGGCGCTCGAATTCCTTATGGTCAATAATCCCTGCATCAAGAGCGGATTCCAGGGCAAAGATTACGCCTTTGGTGTTGTTGTGATAACCTGCATGCACTTCAACTTCAATTACAGGGATATCAGGGTTTGCTTCAAGCACGGCTTCATGCATCTCTTCCCCAATTATCATGCTTGCACAGGTCCCAACAACCCCGATAACCTTAGGATTGAAGAGTTCAATAGATTTGTTTATCAGCTCTACAAGCCGGTCATGTCCTCCAAAAACAAATCCATTTTCATCAAGGCCAGTAGTAACGACATGGATTCCATCTTCCTCAAGTAACCTTGCATGCTTAAAAGAACAGCCAGGTGGGCCGTGTAAAATAGCAACATCAACGTTTAAGTCTCTAAGAGTATAAAGGGCCGCAACTATGGAGCTTGGACGGGGATGAATAATTGAAATCTCTTTTGCACTCATAATAATCCTCTTATCTCTACTAAAATCGTTTGCGAGAGTATCTGGCAAACCTTTTATTCTTTTCCTTTCTTAATTATTCAAAATGTAATAAGTATCATTGAATTATTACTTGAGATACAGGTTGAAACACAAATTCATAATATTTATTTTCCTAAAATTCCAGAACCTCAGTCTGCCGTGGATTGGCTTTGGACCAGCAGGGCAGAATATGAAGTAGGGACAATTGAAATTTAATGGAATTTAATGGAATAATATGATGAGATGTAATTTTGATGAAATCTGATTTAGGATCTAAATAAATTAAACAAATTTCTATTGAAACTTAAATTATTGAGATTTGAATAGATTATTCAAACCGTCAGGTTGGAAGAGTGTATATAATAATCTAATTAATTATACCATAAAATTTCTTCAGAAGAAAATGCTAACGGAAACATTTTACTGATGAGAGTATTATGTCATCCTTTCCTGCAAATTCAGATGCTTTTGAAAGTCCTTCAGGAAGGCTACCGGCATAAAACACGTTTTTGGCAGTTATTGATTTCATTCTTTCTCCCACAAGGATAATATGCTTAAATTTTTCTCCGAATTTCCCTAGAAAGCCCTGAACGGCTGCAGGAGGCAGGCCTTCACAGACCTGAGAGGCTTCTTCTCCAAGGACAAGAATAATGCCCTGCTTTTTTTCATCCTTTTTCTTAAGAAGAACATATTCAAGGGCCTTTTCGGCAGAAAGAATATCCATGCCTGAATTGGAATTATCTATAAGGGCTACTCCATTTGTTTCTTTTTCCTGCATCCTTCCTGAGAGGCCCCTGAACTCTTTAATAACTGAAACAATATCTTTGGGTTCAACTCCAAGTACGAGAGCAGCCGCAGACGCGGCTACAAAAGCTGTTTTATAAGCTGAAATGTTGTATCCCTGAAGAAGGAAAGCCGAAAATATCTTTTCTTTTTTGCTGATGAAATTAAGAACAGGAAAAAGCGTATTATTTGATAGAAGTTCAGTCTCAGATTTTAAATAAGAATTAGAATCGCTCTTAAATTCCCTGTTATATCCATTTTCAGATTCAATTTCTACTGCAAAATCTGAATAAACGGGACCTGTCTTTTTATCAGTTTTATTAGATCCAGTTTTATTAGATCCTTGAGAAGGCTTTCGATTCTCAAACTCCTGTCCGCTTTCTAAGAACCGGGCATTAAAAAGCTGTTTATTAAAGAAGTCTTTCTTATCCAGAGTCTCCTGGGATTCTAACTTTGTCAGAGGATGCGAATTTAAGGCTCCTTTGGAGTCTAAAACCAGCGGATTTCCTGATAAAGATTCGAAATTATCACAGACAGGTTCATTAAAAGGGTCTTTGAAAGTTAAGAGCTTTGCCTGGCTGGTTTTTGCAGCAAAAAGGGCTTTTTTGGCTGCCGAATTAATAATAAGGGTGCTTCCGGGTTTTACGTTCCTGATCAACTCGAGTTTTGCCTCGCTGGCAAGCGCAGTATTATTTGCAATCCCATAGTCAGGAGAAAGAGTTGTTAAGATCCCAAGATCGGCGTTTCCGGTTCCCCCGATTGAAATCTCGAAAATAAAATAATCAGGGTTTAACCCAGCCTCAAAAACTTTCTTAACGGCAACAAGAATACTTCCAGGGGTTATACTTAAGCCCCTGGCAAGAAGAAAAGAACTCCCTCCTTTCCACGCTTCAAGCCCCCTGGAAGTATGTAGAATTACTTCAGAGTTCCTTGAGAGCATGTCTGCAAGGAGAGATGCCGTACTTGTTTTGGCTTTTACGCCTGTAACTTCAATTATTTTTATTCCTGAAAGTCTCGAATCCTGTTTTAGAATTTTCCCAACGATTTCATGATGAGAGAAAATCCTGATTCCCTGCTCTCTAGCTTTTGCAAGCATGGGATAAGCAGGATCAAGATGGACAGGTGCCACAAGAAAATCAAATTCCGAAACCGGAAGAGAAACTTTCGAGCAATGGATCCCATGATTAGTTTCAAGTTCCGTTAAAATATCCGGATTAACTGTTCTGTAGACATCTATTGCGCAGACTTTATTTCCAAGGGCTGCAAGGTTTTTTGCGATAGGGATGCCGCCGTGAGTAAGGTCAAGCACTGCAAGCTTCTTCCGGCACAGGTCCATAGTAAAAACCGCACCCAACAGTTATTTACACGACTTCCTGGACTCTCTTGAATACAAGGTCAGCTATGAGTTCGTCTGCCCCGAGAGGTCTTGCATAGCAGAGGGGGACTGCTTTTCCATCAATTTCCAGGGTGCCGCAGCCTTTATCGTCAAGACTTAGAATCTTAGGGATGTCCTTTGTAATGTGAACGCCTGAAGCCAGGAAAACAGGCACTGCTGCAACTTTTGTTACTCCAGTCCCGGAGAAGCCTTCAATTGCCTCTTCAAGAGTTGGTTCGCTGTTTTCCATAAATCCAGCCCTGACAACGACATTAGAGTGCTTTTTGGCAATGTATTCTGCAATCTGGGTGACTACTTCCTTGTTGTAAGGGAGTTTACTTCCGTGACCTATAGCCAGAATTCCAAGTTTTTCCGTCATTTTTGAAACCTCAATCTTGAGCTTAACACAATTGTTTAAATTTGTAACATTGAAGAGTTTAAACTAGTTGGAATTTATATGATATAATTCTTTTGAAAAATGAACAGCGAGAGAAAGTTTTGGGAGATTTAGATATAGTTGACAATTTCATTAATATTATAATATTAACAGTATTTAAATCCCTAACTTATTACAAACTTTAGTTTTAACAAACTTATTTTTAAAATTCTAACTATTTAATTTATTACTTGTCTTATTTTACCCTTTTTTGCTCTTAAAACAAATATTTGGCTAATTTTTTGGAGATAGGAACTATATTATTAAAACAACTTCTTTTATTACAACTAAACCTAATTTTATTACTTAATATTAAATAGTAATCATTTTATGCTATTGGATTTTTATAGATTTTAAGCTTTTAAAATTTATTTTTTCTGGGAGATAAAATGACTAACAGTAGTTACAACCACAGTAGACATTTTTGGAGTAATCTTAGAAACCTGGTTATTCGTTATCAGGATTTTTTACTCGATTCCGGGACACTATTTACTTTAGCCAGCGGCATTTTTCTAATAATAGCTGTTCTTGTATATCCTCAGGGCTTGTTATCAGGAGAGAGCGATTTATACGCAGGTAACTGGCTGTACCTTTTATCAGCACTGGTCGGGTCTTCCTTCATATGGTGGTCTGCTTACCAGGGAATTAAAGAAAGAGATTTTACCGCAGATATCCCCGTTACTATCGCTACAATTGCTGCTATTGCTATTGGCCAGTATTCCGCTGCTGCCGTAGTAGCAGTACTTTTACTTCTGGGAGGAATGTTAGAGGAACTCGTTGCTGCAAGGGCTGGAAAAGCTCTCGAATCCCTGGCAAAATTATTGCCTGACAGAGTTACGGTCAGGCGTAATGGGCATGATATTGTGGTTTCGCTTGAAGATGTCCTGGTTGGAGACATAATTCTTGTAAAATCCGGGGAGCGTATAGCTGTAGATGGGACCGTGCTTTCAGGTACAGCTTCTGTAAATCAGGCTGCTATTACCGGAGAAAGCATACCAGTTGATAAAGAGTCAGGTGATAAAGTTTTTGCTGGAACTCTTAATGAAATAGGGGCATTAGAAGTATTAGCCACCAAAATTGGAGAGGAAACAACCCTTGGACAAATACACCGTTTAATTAAAGAAGCACAAACACAGAAACCGAAAATAGAACGGCTGTTAAATCAATATGCTAAAGTGTATACCCCTATTGCAATTATCCTGGGTTTACTGCTCTGGGGGTGGAGTGGAGATATAACACGTGCCATAACTATGTTAATCATATTTTGCCCCTGTGTAATGGTACTTGCTACACCTACTGCTCTGGTAGCTTCTGTTGGAAATGCAGCATTAAAAGGCAACCTTATTAAAAAAGGAGCTACTGTTGAAGCTATGGCTAAAATAGATACTGTTATTTTTGATAAGACCGGGACCCTTACTTACGGGGAACCGCAGCTTACCAGGATTATCTCCCTGCAAAAATACAGTGATGAAGATTTATTACTATTTGCTGCCATTGCAGAAAAATTCAGTGAACACCCTATAGGAAAAGCTGTTGTCAGAGCTGCAGAAGAAAGAGGGGTATTGATCCCAGACCCGGAATCATTCGAATCCATCTCAGGAATCGGTATAAAGGTTAAAACGCATGGAAAAAATATATTTATAGGTCGTTTAAAAGAAGCCTCTGGATTAAATATATCAATTTCTTCCGAAGTTCAGGAGAAAATGGAAGAAGAATCCGAGTCAGGCCATAATACAATTGTAATAGGGATTGAAAACAGGATAGAAGGGTTGCTAACATTTGAGGATAAAATCCGGCTCGAAGCGAAAAAGTCTATTGAAGACCTTCACAAACTTGGAATAAAATCAATAATGGTTACAGGTGATAATAAAGTAGTTGCAGAACGTATAGCTAAAGTGCTGAATATAAAAGAAGTGCACTCTGAAGTTATGCCTCAAGAAAAAGTCGAAATTGTAAAAAATCTGCAATCTCAGGGACATAAAATTATTTTCGTAGGAGACGGAGTTAATGACGGACCTGCCCTTGTTACGGCAGATGTAGGAGTAGCAATGGGACTTACAGGGACGGATGTTGCAATAGAAACAGCCGAAGTTGGATTATTATCAGACGACCTTTTAAAAATTCCATATTTAATTAACATATCCAGAAAAGCCATAAAAACTATCTGGCAAAATGTTGTTTTCGCATTAAGTGTGCTTTCAATAGCCGTTATATTAACTATACCCGGGATACTTACGCCTGTAACAGGAGCGCTGTTACACGAACTTTCTTCAATTCCGGTAATAATGAACTCAGCAAGATTAATAACATATAAACCTACAGGCTGGAAATGAATCAAATTCGAGATTGCCACTTTGGTTCTGGAAATGCCATAAATTCCATATGAAAGATGAATAAAAAATGAAGTTTTTGACATGGAAGTTTTGAGATGATAACCTCTGCGTGTCTCTTTAGGAAAAAGAAGTGTTAAAGGTAGTGGAATTAATTTCTGAACAGACTTAAGCTCACGATTTAAAGAAAAAAAATAAAAGATAATAGTTGTAGCATTCTTAATATTTGCTATCTACGGTACTGAAGAATATATTTTTATAGTTTTTAGATCGACGCTAGCATAATCATAGGGCTAAACAATTATTGATAATACAGAAAATAATTGTACTGAATCTTGAAAGCTGGGATGATTTGCCTATGAAAATAGATTACATAGTAAAAGAAGAACTATGGCGTTCACTTCCAGTATACTTTTTTTCTTTCTTAATAATTGGGTTCTTAGATATGGAAGGATATATATCTATAGGAACCGTCGGAACATTTATTTTGGCATTCATAGTAACATTTATACATTTCTCACTTATAGTCTGGTATAGGAAAAAAGAACAAATCGATAACTCGTCTATTTTTTTATAATAAATCACATTTTTCGACCAGAGAATCATGATGGAAAATATTAGAGATTTTAAAAAATATAAAGCTCATAAATCACAGTAAGAATAAGAAGGAAAAATCAGAGAATAGTAATAGGAAAAAATATCTGATGAAAGACCGATTTTTACACTTTATTACTGTCCTTATTGTATGTATATTATTGGGTTACCTATATCATGATTTGGTAAATGGAATACGTAATGGAATTTTTATTGGTATTGGGATAATTATAGGAGAGACGCTAATTCAAAAAAGAAAGGAAAGGACACAGGAAAAAACAGAAAAAGAAATAATAAAACGAATATAGAGGCATAAGCTCCAAGTGTTTTCTTTTCAATTTAAAAGCAATAACCAAGAAATAATGTAGTCAATCGAGAGCAGTAACAGAAGAAAAAGGGAAGGATTTTTCTTTAATGTAAAAATAATCTAAAGACAGCTTATTACTTTCATTACAATTAAGCAATTCTTTCAAACAATACTTTCACTTCATTTTCTAAAGCGTTTTATTCTCTAAAGATGTTAATAGCAAACGTGCATACGACCAAACGACATCATTCCTGGCAGGTATAAAACCCTGCCAGTTAATATATTTAAAAATAATTCAGGTTGGGGCCGAATTTAAGTTGCTCGTGTACTTTTCTTACAAACACCTGCTTGTAATGTTTTTCTTGTTTACCTGGATGCTTTACAACCACCTTAATCATTCCTGTAATAAGGAAAAACTGTAATGGGAAGGCAGACTATAAAAATGAAATAAATAAAAGTAAAATAAAGTAAAATAAAGTAGAATAGAATAAAATAAAATAAAATAAAATAAGAAAAAAATTTAATTTCCAAATTATTGAATATATGCGTTCAATAATCAGGCACTTCTGCTCTCATTTACAGCTTCTTCTGCGCGGGCTGTATTGATTTCCTGAGAGGAAATATTGTCGAAGTCCCCGCGTAGAGCTTTTAATGCGTATTTTTCAACCTCAATCTCCTTTCTTGTACGGACTTTAAGCCTTCGGAAAACAGATAGAGGAGGGCACCAACCCTGGATTGCATGCTGAAGTAAAAAAAATGCGACAATTGTAGGCAGAATAAACCATTTTTTGTTCCGTTTAAAGCCAAGAATGGCTCCTATAAGAGAAAGTGTAGCCGCATTGGTTTCAAGGTAGCGTTCTACATCCCATTCTTTATTAAGTTCTTCAATTCTCTGAGAAATTTCATAACTGCTCTTACCTGCATAAAACCTGACTGATGCGGCTATATCGGTATCAATTGCAAGATTAATCTCGGGTGGTGTGTGCTCACGTACCCTATCTCCCTGGATAAGTTCATTATAATTGTACATTCTTACAAATCCTCCCCATATTGACTAATTCAGTCTTTTTTTACCCACTTACCTTTAGAGTCCTTTTCATAAACTTTTTTGACTGCACTCCAGGCAACCTTATGCGCTGTTTCTTCTCTTGAAGCGTCATCTTTTCTCTCAGACGGATCCTTGTATTCTTCCCATGCGCTATTGAAGGCTTCCCTGTAAATATCCTGTCCGTGTTCAGGCAAATGCTCTCTAACCGTTTCCGGTAACTCGGAATTATTCTTATATGGCATTTATTTCCCCCATTTAATATAGGAGATTGTTTTTAAAAATGTTTTTGAAAAATTGCCTTTTTGAAGACTATTGGACTCAAAAAAAGCTAATTAATTAATTAATTAATGAGTACTACGGTAAAAAAGAAATACTGAATGACAATTAGAAATATTTCGTTTCTTTGAACAAATGATTTAAATAAACAAAATAAAAAAAGCTTTAATTTGAAAAAGGTTTTAAATTTGATCAGTAAAAAAATAAAATTCCTGACCTTCCTGCCTTGCTGAAGAGCACAGGTAAAAATTCCTTAAAGCCCTATTCGCCAATTTTACATTTTTTATTTTCTTTTTATAATTTAAAGTATAAGCTTTTTATAATATGAATTTGCGCTCTTTTGGCATTCTTGTGGGTTGTTTCCTCTTATTTAGCTCAATTAAATCGGCTAAAGCAACAAATGTAATTACTGCTTTAAATTTTAAAGCAGTTATAACAAAGATCACACCTTTTCAGTAATATAAAGATACATTTTTCAAGATACATTTTTCAGGAATATCAAGCCAAATAAGTAAGAACTTCCTTAATAAACCTTAGTCGCCCGTTAGATTAACATGTGTTTCCTGAAGGACTTCTTATCAGCTTTTTTGCCCTGTTACTTTCATTCGTTACTTCACTTATTTTAAAGTAGGGCAAACTTTTGATAGCTAATCTGGCCATCCCGTATTCCAGATCCAGAGTGTTTTCTTTGACTCTATCAGGACTTGCTATAATATTTAGCAGTTCCTCAAGAGTCGGGCTGTTTGACCTCCAGGTGCCATCACCTTGCGTTTCTGCTGTAAAGATTTGCCACTCAATTTTAACAGACATTGAATCCCCCCTCTTAAAATGCACTGTCCACAGAACTCAGCGCTTAAAAAAACAAAAACTGATTAAAACAGTTTATTTATTAGACCTGATTATTTTTATAATCTTCTGTCTATAAGATTATAATATGTATATAATTGACTTTCACCTTTAAACAATATTTTTAATTTGAAGAAGAAACAGTGGAAATAACTCTAGATTTGAATTTTGATTAAAAAAGCTATCTTACATGTATTTAAAACTAAAAAAAGGTTTTCCCTTCTTTATACGCAGTAAAAATCCCTAAAATGGGCCAAATTAGTTTTAATAAATTTCACAATGTTTTATACTCAGCTTATTTATTTTTAATAATAAGTGCTTACACTTATCTTCCTAAAACCTCTATTTTGAATTCCGGATTTCCTTGAATGCGGGGAAAAGATCATTTTTATCAACAAATGTACTGAAATGGAATTTCCGCAGAAAAATTATGAGTTAAAAAATCTCAGGGAAACTGCTATTCATTTTGACTTAATGACTTAATATTAAGTAGAAAATCCAGCACAAGTTGATTGAATTCTGCAGGTTTTTCCATATTTGGCACGTGAGCAGTCCCTGAAATAACTACCTTTTTTGCTCCTTTTATCTGACTAGCCAGCAGGTCAGCGGCTCTTAAGATTTCAGGGTGATCAAGCGAGCCTGCCAGAATCAGAGTCGGAATTCCTATTTCAGCCAACCTTTTAACTGCAGGAGGATTAAGCGGATCTGGAGGGTTGGCATCAGCTGTAGCCCATGTCCTGTTTTTTACTGATATTAGGTTCATTTCAGCTGCATATTGACGGACTTGAGGATCCACCTCTTCCGGTTTACGGAAAATCCCATCGACCCAGAGCTGAAGTTGAAGTTCACTTACAGTTTCAAGATCTCCTTTCTCGAGAGCTTTTAACATCTCCGGAATCTGTGCAGGAGGTTCTCCATGCATTTCAAAGCCACCAGGTGTTCCGTTGACTAAAATAAGTGAAGAAACCATTTCAGGATGCTCAAGCGTAAAATCTATAGCAAGCTCTGCGCCCAGAGAACAACCCAGTAAATTCATTTTCTTTATCCCAAGTTTTTGAAGCAGCAAATAAAGGTCCTGACGCCTGGGAATAGGGTCTTTTACAGGATCAGACCGCCCAAATCCTCGCATATCAAATCTAATGACCTTATAATGTTTTGTAAAGGCTTCCCATTGGCCATTCCACATCCGGCTATCAAGAAACCCTGCATGGCAAAGGACAAGGGTGTGCCCCTTCCCTTTGATTTCATAATAGAGCTTACCACTTCCAGTTTCCATGTATCCTGAGCCCATATTCTCCCGCTCCAATATAATTTGGATTTCGCAGCTTTATTTAAATTAGGTTTTATCTGGATTACATTTCAAATATTAGCAGATTTTAGAGGAAGGTATATAAATAGAATTTATAAATAGAATTTATAAATAAACTGTAAGCAAATTTATTCTATTTTCCATTTAAAAAACTTTTTACCTGATTTTAATATTTAGTTCAATTATTAAATATTAGACTCGATTATCAAATATCTAATTTGATTATCAACCATTTGATCGGGTTATTAGTTAATTAGTAATTAACTAATTAATTAGATAATTAAGTTGGGGTTGTAATTTGTCATTTGACACGTTTTTTAAACTGGATTCTTTCTGAATCTTGTGTATAATTTTTTGAGGGGTTTTCGGATAAGGTAGTTCAGGCTTTCCTTTGAGATGGGTTTTGATTTTTTAACTATAAGGATGGGTTTTTTTGAATGTCTGGCAATTCTTCGAGAGAGTGTTCCAAGAAATGAGATTTTAAATCTCTCGCTGGAATCCCCGATAATTGTAAGGTCGCTATTACCCGAAGCTTCAAGTATCGCATCTTCTATAGAGTATTTTTCCAATATTTTAAAAGTAATAGAAATAGAGTTTATATTTTCAGCTATTTGTTCTAGTTCTCTGGCAAGTTTCCGTTTTTCCTCCTGGGTTTCATCAGGATTTATAACCTGAATTATTTCTATTGCAGCTCCTGTGTTTACAGCCAGTTTTTTTGCCAGGTGGAGCCCATAGATTGAATTTTCTCTGCCATTATAGGGTACAAGGATTTTAGTAAGTTTATCAGGAAAATGGCCTTTTAATAAAGCAATTTGGTTTTTTGAAGCAGAAAAAACATCACCTGTTATTTCTCCAAGAGAATACTGGAACAGTTTAGATTCATGCCATCCCATGATAATCATATCTGTGTTCTCGATTTCCGCTTGCTCTATAATTGAATTTGAAACGCTGTGGTCAAAGGCAATTATGTATTCTCTTTTATGTCCAAGAGCTGCAGGATAGAGGTCAAACTCTTCTTTGAACCGGCTGCTTATTTCCAGCTTTTTTTCATGATAAGCGTCCTGGATGGATTCTAAAGCGGTTTGAGCCGGAACCTGGATTACATGCAGGCAGATTATGTCGCTTCCCATAGCGTCTGCGAGTTTCAAAAGGTCATGCTCATGCTCGGGGTTGGAAATGGGCACAAGTACTTTATTTACCGTATCAGGCAGGCTAATTGTTTTTTTAACATTATTTTCCAGAAGGTCAAAAAGATTGTATCCAGGGACAGCTTTATCTTTTCCATAAAAAGAATACCACCCTATCCCAAGGAGAATCATTGCCATTGTAAATAATAGAGGCAAACCTCCCAGGAAGGGCAGGAGCAATATGCTCCCAAGAATTCCGAAGGTTTGTGTAAAGGGATAAAAAGGATCCTTAAATGAAGGCTCATATCCTGGTAAGGTTCGCTTCCTGAGGATTATGACTGCAAGGTTCAATAAAATAAAGATTAAAACATTAAAAGCTCCTCCTAGCCTTGCCAGTTCTTCTATATCGAACAAAAATAAGAGCAAAACCATTACAATGCCTGTAATGAGAATAGCATTGTGAGGAGTTTCATATTTTTTATGAATCAGCACAAACCAGTCTGGCATCAGAGCATCTCTACTCATTGCAAAAGGAAACCTGGAAGAGGAGAGAATTGCCCCGTTTGCAGTTGAAAGGGTTGCAAGCAGGGCGCCAAGGGCAATAAGGATTTTTCCAGCATTTCCGGCGATTAATCCTGCTATATCTGCTAAAGGAGTAACTGAGGCCGCAGTTTTTTCGGGGCCGGAGAATCCGACAACTACAGCCATTATGCCGACATAAAATAGGGTTACTACTACTGCCGATCCTATAAAAGCAAGAGGCAGATTTCTAGAAGGATTTTTTACCTCTTCAGAGACTGCTGCAGCTTCTGCAAGCCCCAGATAGGAGATAAAAATTACACCTGCAGTGCTGATTATTGAAGAAATCCCATTGGATCTGGCAGCAGAAAAATGATCGGGATGTGTTTGAAAAGCAGCTTTGACTATAAATAAAGCCAGAATTATTAATAAAACAACAACAATGAGGTTTTGAAAGGAACCGCTGCTTTTTGCTCCGCGATAGTTAATTACAAGCAAAAGTATCCCTGAAACAGCTGCTACAAAATACAGAGGTAAAGGAAAGAATATCTGAAAATATTCTCCAAGCCCGATAAGGGCAAATGTGCCTTTAAAAATTAATGCAAGCCAGGAACCCAGGCCGATTACTGCCCCAAGGGCAGCGCCCATTGTCCTGCTAATATAATAATAGCTTCCTCCGGCTACAGGCATTCCTGTTGCAAGCTCTGCCATGCTTATTGCCGTAGCTATCGAGATAAGTCCTCCAAATAGAAAAGAAATTATTGATCCGGAACCTGCATCTGCAACAGCAAGCCCAGGGAGAATGAAAATCCCGGCTCCTATCATTGTCCCGGTTCCTATTGCAAAAGTTGAAAAGAAACCCAGACTACGCCCTAATCTTTCAGTTGTTTCTATCGGTGCCATCTTTATCCCTGTTTTAGGCTTAAAAAACCGGAAATTAGCCTCATGCAGTCCAGAGACATATTTTTTCTACAATTTGAACTTTTTATGCTTTACAAAGCCTACGTTTCCATCAGGCAATTCTTGGTTTAATTCTTGGTTTTTTTAAAATTATATTCAAAAGGCAGCAAGGTTTAAAGCTGGCCAGTTTAAATTATTTTTTTCCTTTTTTAAACTATTTTTAAACTGCTTTAGAAATGGCTCTAAATATTAAACCATTCTAAAAAAGTTCAAAAATTTAAATTATGGTTTTTATATTTACACTGTTTCTGAGGTAATTTTTAATTGTTTTCAGTTGATTACTTTGAGTATTACCTGTACTTTTATTTCGGGAATTAAGTTTGTCGTCTCCCTAAATAGAGTGCCAAATCCTTTTTAGTGGGTTTTAGTTTCCAAATAGTACATATAGATACCCGTTAAAATAAGCGATTTCAGAAGCTTTTTAAACAGTGTATAATTGAAAGGTATATTTATAAATTGATAATAAAGCGTAAGAAACGGAAAAGGTAAGTAAATGTAATTAATATAGAAAATAACATAAAGAAGTTTTTATAGAGATATCCTTATAAACTCATATTTTTATAAATGTGAAATTCAAGTTATTTAAAAATTGTTTATTACATGAAACCTATAAAAAATAAGGCATTGGTAATTAATTGGAGATATAGATATATAGTATTAGAAACTATATTTGTGTATGAACTGCCCTAGATGTAAGAGTCCAGATCATAAAAAGAACGGTTTAGCTGATGGCCGCCAACGCTATAAGTGCTGTGCTTGTGGATATAACTATTCAGTAGAGCTAAAATCAACTGCCTTCTCCACTTCTGTTAAGAGACAGGCTTTACAACTCTACCTTGAAGGGTTGGGATTTCGCTCTATAGGAAGATTTTTAGGTGTTAGTCATGTTTCTGTCCAGAAATGGATAAAGAAGTTTGGCCAGGAATTAGAAGATCTAAAAAGCGAAAATGAGATTTCTATTGTTGAACTCGATGAAATGCACACTTACATAGGTAACAAAAAAAATATTGCTGGATCTGGATTGCTGTTAATAGAGCTGGGAAAAAGTACATCGGCTGCTCTTTTGGCAGCAGAGGAACAGAAACTGGACTAAAACTCTGGGAAAGATTAAAGGAGAAAAAGATAGGGAAAGTGATGACAGATCACTGGAAAGCATACGCAGAGTTTCTTCCAGAAAATATTCATACTAAATCTAAAAAAGAAACATATACTGTTGAAGGATACAACAGCATATTAAGACACTTCCTTGCAAGATTGAGAAGAAAGACAAAGTGTTATACGAAAAGTCTTCAAATGTTAAAGTACTCTGTGATTCTATTAATGAAGTACAGAAATAAAGAGATAACTATGTTTAGTTAACAATACCAAATAAAAAAGACAGTGTATTTTTATAATAATTTAAGTTTTTATACACTGTCTAATGTTATTGAAGTTCTATGTTTTTAATTTAAATCATTTATTTGTAACAGTAACATATTTTGAGATTGTTTTAGTGTTACTGCCTTTTGCGTTCTTTACTGTTAAACTGACTGTATATTTTCCTGCTTTTTTATAGGTATGCTTAGGATTCTTTTGAGTAGAATATGTATCGTCTCCGAAATTCCATTTCCACGCTGTTGGAGCTCCTGTACATATACTTGTAAATTTCACCTTAAACGGGGCCTTCCCAGAAATAGGAGTTGCAGAAAAGTTTGCGATCGGGAGAGCTGGGGTCGATTCATTTTCTGAAAGAGTCCCCATGTAAATATCTCCACCCAGATAGTCGTCGTTTTCATTTCGATAATCTACCCAGACAATTTTATCGCCATTGAAGGCCTCAATAAATGCTGATGTATTTAAAATACTACTTCGCTTTTTAGTGGAAATGTTGTACATGTGGATATTGCGAGTATAATTTACCTCGTCTTGAATGCTATTGTCCATCCAGAGTATCCTATTGTCGTAAATATGATGAGAATAGGCTGTTCCGCTGGTGCTTAATTGTGTTTCTTTTTTAGTAGGAATATCATACATGTGGATATTAGTTTCAATTTGTAAATCTCCATATATCAGCTCTGCAAAGACTACTGTATTACCATAGATAGCAGGATTGTATGTTTCACGATTGGAGGTTATTTGGGTTTGATTGCAAGTTGAGAAATCGTATATATAGATATCACTTGGGCGACTGTCAATATCGTTTAATCCCACTATTCTGTTCCCTTGAAAATCTTGAATCATAGATATTCTTATATGATCAATTCCAGCTTCCGTTTGAGTAGTAAGGTTATAAACACGGAAATAATAAGTGCCGCCCCATATTATCTTGTCCCCGAAAATACTAACCCCAAGAGAATAGCCAAAACCATCTTCAGGAATTGTGCTCTTAGTTATCCGGGTTTCCTCTTTTGTGGTAAGATTGTACATGTAGATATCATTTCCGCCTGCGTTCGGATCTGAATGATTCAAATTTTCGCCATTGCGCCCGTCTATCCATACTATATTATTGCCATCGATATCTGGAGAGCCTGCTGATCCGCTGGTGCTGATCTGAGTCTCTTCTTTAGTGGAAAGGTTATACATGTAGATATTCCATCTTCCACTGCGGTTATCCTGCCATACAATTTTATCATCGTAGATATCAGGGCTGATTGCTGATTCGCTGGTGGTTATCCGGGTTTCCTCTATCTTGAGTGAAGCATCATCTACAGAAGGTGCCGAAACTGTAGAAGGTACAAGAATAAAAAATAAAATAAGAGATGTTAAAGCTAAAAATATAGGATATAACTTTTTTGTATTTTTCATTTATTCTCCCCCTATAAAATTAGTAAACCAAGTAGAACCGTAAAAATTCCCAAGTTTTTAGGTATAAAAAGCATAAATGGAAAATTTAGTATGCCTTCTTTAGGCAAATTTAATATTGCACTAATATGTTTGTCTTTCTGCCATTATAAAATACTTATGGTGACGCAGTAATAGCAAATAGCTAGAGAAATATGTTTAGAAATTATAGTAATGGATAAACAAATCCAGCTCAAAAAATATTAAAAATTAAAAAGTAAAAAGTAATAAGAAGGCAAATTTTTTCGTCGCCTTTTAGAACTCACTTATGAGCAAAATAAGCCACAACTTTTTCTGTATCTACAGCATCAATTCTGCAGAAGCCAAACCTTTCGAATTGTACGATTTTATTAATTTCATTTACGATTCCATGCTCTCCAATTCCTTCAATATCCCCCTCAGGCCCTCTTACTTTTACAGGAATTCCGTCAACAGGAACCCAATGGATAATTTTTGCTTTTGCTTTTTTAAGGGCTTCAAGGGAGATATCGGACAATTTTGCCTGAAGTGGAGTCAGGGAAGTGATTTCGATATTGCAGAAATCTTTCAGGCGAAGAACTGAGCCTATTTTTAGTTTTTCAACATCATCATTACAGACCAGTACTGTATTCCCTACAGGAATTTCTCGAATTCCTCTTTTATGGTCAGTGGGATGCAGGGGAACTTTAGCGACTGCGGGTTCAGAATCCATAATTTCAAGTTTTACAGGATTCCAGACAAAGAAATAACGGTTTGCAATAGGGTCAACAATTTTGCGGTTTTCGGCATAAAGAGATTCCATACTTATACTTACATCAGTCATGCCGACTCCCATTTCTATCATAAATTTCTTAAGGGCTTCAGCCTGGATTCCGCGGCGCCGGATTGCCCGAATAGTGGGAAGCCTTGGATCGTCCCAGCCGCTGTATTCTCCATCCTCGATAGCTTTTCTGAGAGTGCTTGTGCTGAATTTCCCGAATTCGTGGATCTTTACCCTGCCCCAGTGAGTTGTCCGGGGATATTTCCAGCCAAAGTATTTGTAGATATAACCCTGCCGCTTTTCGCTGTCTATAAGGTCTTTCCCGCGAATAATATGCGTCATCCCCAATTCATGATCTTCAATTGCCCCTGCAAAATCCAGGAGAGGCCAGACAACATATTTCTCGTCTATTTCAGGCCTCGGGTGGGACATTTTTCTTATCCTGAACGCACCCCAGTCTCGAAGAGCAGGATCTTTATGCTCGATGTCGGTTTTGATTCTCAGGACTGCCTGCTGGTCTTCATATTCTCCTGCAAGCATCTTTTCCCAGTGCATAAGATTTTCTTCAGGGCTTGCATCTCTATGTGGACAGGCTTTTTTGGCATCCTTTAATTCCTTGAAATCTCCACCTTTGCAGAAACAGACATACGCTTTGCCCATTTCAATAAGTTTTTTTGCATAATCGTAATAGAGAGGGAAATGGTCTGAAGCATAAACCACCTGGTCAGGCACAACTCCAAGCCATTTGAAATCATCAAGATACCAGGTATAGGCTTCAAGCATGGGCCTTTTTATGTCAGGATCGGTATCATCAAAACGCAGGACAAACTTGCCTTTATATATTTTCACATATTCGGAATTGACAACCATACCCCTGGCACTTCCCAGAGTTGCAGGGCCGTTAGGATTCGGGGCAAAACGCATTACAACTTTCCCTTCTTCGGCTCCTTCAAGGGGTTTTAAGCCTTTATCAGGCTCTTTTTTTACACTGAGAGCTTCTATAAGTTCAGGAGCGATTTCCGAGAGCCTGGCTTGCCAGACTTCAGGGTTTCCTCTGGCAATTTCGGAAACAATCTTTTCAAGAGCTTCGGATACTGAATTAGGTTCGGATCTGAGTTGAGGGCATTCTCCCATAACTTTGCCCATTACGGCTTTGGGCTGGGGAGCCTTTCCATATTTTACAGCATTTTGAAGAGCATATTTTTCTATTGTTTTAAAATCTTCGGGATTTAAGGCCATAGGAGTTTCTCCAAAAATAAACCTGAATTAAATGAGATAGAGTAACGTAAATTATTTCGGATAATATAGGTTATTTCAAAGTCATGTGTTCCGTTATGAAGTAAGTTTTGCATAGTTCTCTTTAATCACAATTATAATTTGAATCTTAATTTTAGTTTTAAGATCGTTTTTAGCTTATTCTGGCTTTAATTTTGATTTATTAAATTCATGAAAAGCGAATATCTGATCTTTTGCTGAACTCAACAATTGCGGAAAAAATGTAAATAGGATTATAAAAAGGCACCGAAGCCTAAAGCTGCTAATAAGATATGGAATAAGGAGCAAAAACAAAGAAGGGAAAATAAAATTAAGATCAAAATGGAGTTTAAAAACTATAAATAAAACAAAATCAAGTAGGATCAAGGTAACAAAATAAGAAGAAATGAAAAAATTGAATTGAAATAGGATAAAATGAAATAAAAAACAAAACTGAAAGTAAATAAGTAAAAATAGAAATCAAAATCAGATTAAAATAAAAACATAAATATAAAAATAACTAAAAATGGAAAATAAAAAGATTTTTAAAAGAAAATTTAGTCAGCAGAAGTCTTATTTAGGAATCGAAGTTTCAATTTCCCGGATGCGAGATAGTTTTTCATTTATTTTCTCAAGCTCCTGTTCAAATTCTTCCAGGAATTTTGGAACGGCTTCTCCCGGGACCGCGCCCTGGGCTGAAGGCTTGATAAGGTTGGCCTGTTCAAGCACTCTTAGCGAGTAGCGTACTTTGTGGTTCTGCATTCCTGTAACATCTGCAAGCTTTAAGATGCCGATAGGGGCTTCTTCGATCACTTTTTTGAGTACCAGAAGATGGCGCTCTGTAAGTTCAAGTTCATTTCCGATATGCTCAAGCAGCATCAGACAACCTCGTTTCTCAGTATTCCAATTCCCGGAATTTCAACTTCAACAGTATCTCCGCGGTGTAATTCCCCGACTCCGGAAGGCGTGCCTGTTGTAATTACATCTCCTACTTCCAGGGTCATTATTTCGGTAATAAATTCGATAAGATAAGGAATGTCAAAAATAAGGTTTGAAGTGCTTGAAGCCTGCCTGGTTTTCCCATTCACCCTGCAGTAGATTTTTGCATCTTTAATATCAATCTCATCAGGCGAGGCAAGAAAAGGCCCAAAAGCCGCAAAGGTGTCAAAGCTTTTTGATCTTGTCCACTGGCCGTCTTTATGCTGAAGGTCCCGCGCTGTAATATCATTAAAGCAGGTATATCCTGCAATTACATCTTCTGCCTTTTCTGCAGAAATACTCTTGCAGCGCTTGCCAATAACTACTGCAAGTTCAGCTTCGTAATCTACTCTTGAACTGGAATCAGGATAAATTATTTTATCTCCGTGGCCTATAACCGCAGAGGGAGGCTTTAAAAAAAGGACAGGAGTATCCGGAATTTCCATGGAAAGCTCTCTGGCATGGTCAAGATAATTCAGGCCAACCCCGACGATTTTAGAGGGATTTGAGAGCGGAAGAATCCTGAGCTCAGAAAGTTCAAAAACACCGGCCACAGATCCTCCTTTGGGATAAACCTGTTCACCCTCGATTTCTCCATAAAAAATTTCGTCTCCTGACCTGAACCTTCCAATCATATCTCGCTTTCTCCTTCTTTTTCCCGGAACCTTCTCGTCTGCTTTTATTCATTTTTTAAAGGGATATATAGGTACTTAAATTTTAATTCTTCGCCCACTTGCATCCCGAGTATACTTCCCAAGTTCGGAGTCCAGAAGCTGAACACCTGAAAATACAGGCCCGTCCTTACAAACCCTTAGCCCGAATTTATCAATACAGCATGCCCCGCAAACTCCAATTCCGCACTTAAAATACCGGTGAAGACTAAATTCTGCCTTTTCAAGTACGTTTCTTTCCTCAAGAAGCCTAAAAACCGAAGCCATCATTATTTCAGGGCCGCAGACTGCAATCTTATCGTAATCTGAAAGATTAAGCCCTTTTAAAACATCCGTCACAAAGCCCTTTGTCCCTTTTGAGCCGTTATCCGTGGAAATATAAACTTCTCCCCCTTTCGCAAAACGCTCTTCAAAAAGCAAGTCTTCTGCGCTTCTTGCTCCAAGAACGGTGTTAACCTCAGAACCAGCCGCACAAGCTGCTTCGGCATACGGGGCAAGAGGAGCCGCTCCAACCCCGCCTGCAATAATAAGGATTTTAAGGCTTTCTTCGCCTCCTTCAGGAAGAGTAAACCCTTTTCCGAAAGGGCCTCTGAGTCCAAAAGAATCCCCTTCTTTCAATTCAAAAAGCTTTGAAGTCGCTTCTCCCACTTTCTGAACAGTAATGGAATTGCTTCTTGAAAGGCCCATAGGGATTTCGTCTACACTCCTGACCCAGACCATTACAAATTGGCCAGGCTTCATAGTCTCAAATTCAAAATCAAAGAAAAATGTCCTGACTGAAGGAGACTCGTCAGTAATTTTTGTTATTGTCGCATTAAGAGGAAGCATCAGACCATCTCATGGGAAAGTCCTATTAATTTCTTTACATCCGAATAACCTTTCCTCTGCAGAAAAGTCTCTATCCCTGTGCTTATTTCCGAGAAGATCTCGACTTTATCGTACACAGCAGACCCTATCTGTACAGCCTCAGCCCCTGCCATCATCATTTCTACCGCATCCTGCCAGGAAGAAATTCCCCCTACGCCTATTACAGGAATTTCGAGCGCAGAATAAAGGTCATATACACATTTAACGGCTACAGGCTTGACAGCTTTTCCAGAAAGCCCACCTGAACGGTTTCCAAGCACAGGAAACCCGGACTCGATATCTATAGCCATCCCTTTCAGGGTATTAATTGCAACAACTGCATCTGCTCCCCCGGATTCTGCTGCGCGGCCTATACCTGTAATATCAGATACATTCGGAGTAAGCTTGACCCAGACAGGTACATTTACAGCGTCCTTTACAGCCGCTGTCACGGCTTCTACAAGGCAGGGATTGGAACCGACAGCAGCTCCATACCCTTCCGCATGCGGGCAGCTTAAATTAAGCTCAAAAGCATCAGGTTTTCCGGGCAGCAGCCCTTCGGCCACTTCAACAAACTCCCGGGCGGTCCCTCCGAAAATACTTGCGATCACAGGAACCCCTGAATCCTGATTTGCAATTTCAAGTTCCTGAAGGAAGCCCGGATAAGAAGGGTTCGGAAGACCCATAGCATTTAAAAACCCGCATTCGAGTTTTATCATGCTAGGATTGGGATGCCCTGTTTTAGGAGCTGGACCTATTGATTTAGTTACAACTGCACCTGCTCCTCCTTCACGAGCTACCCTGCATAGAGAAGCCCCGGTAGTGCCAAGTACCCCTGCTGCAAGTATAGTCGGATTTTTCAGTTCAAGTCCTGTAAATGTATACATTCGAATTCCTTTCCTGTCCTGAAAAATTAAACAATTTAACAGAAACAATTTGACAGGGAATTTACAGATTAATCAATAATCAAACGCGTCTTCAATAATCATATGAGTTTTCAGGCTCGCACGAATTTCCTGAAAGCTGCCTTAACGCATCTTCAGCCAGTCTTTTGCCGCCCATTTCAACAAGCCTGTGCCCAAGTTCTCTTGCTTTTTCAATTCCGCCGACCATAGGGATAAACTCGTTTATGCGAACAGCCTCTTCTCCATCAAGGGAAAGAACTTCGGCTCTGACATGAATCTCTTTCTTATCAGGCGTAATTTCAGCATAAGAGCCTACAGGTGTGGTACAGCCTCCGCCAAGCTCGGAAATCAGGATTCGCTCAAGCTCGGTTGTAATTCTGCTTTCGACATGGTCAAGCTTTGAAACCGCAATTTCGGCCTCAGTCCCTGCCCTTGTAACTACTGCAACCGTGCCCTGGTTAGGAGACGGGCAGAAAAAGTCAGGAGAAAGGATTTCCCCTTCAAGTTCCCAGCCCATACGTTCAAGCCCTGCCTTGGCAAGCATAATCCCGTCATATTTCCCTTCTTTGAGTTTCCTGAGCCTTGTATCAATATTCCCCCTTAAATCCTGGGTAATAAGGTCAGGCCTGTAGCGCTTCATTTGAGCAACCCTGCGAAGAGAGCTTGTACCTATAATTGACTGTTCAGGCAATTCGTCAAGAGGGGTCCCGTCATAAGTCAGAAGAATATCAAAAGGCGTATCCCTTTTCAAAACCGCAGCAGTAGGGAGTGAGTGCGGCCGGACAGTTGGCATATCTTTCATGGAGTGGACAGCAATGTCGATTTCTCCTGCAAGCATAACATCGTCGAGTTCCCGGACAAAAGCCCCAACTCCACCTGAAACCGCATGAAGAGGGCGGTCTGTAAACCTGTCTCCACTGGTTTTTATAATTTTTAAGCTAGTTTCAACGCCCTGTTCTTTCAAGAGACGTGCAACATTTTCGGTCTGGGCAAGCGCAAGCTGGCTGCCTCGCGTACCTATAATCATATTTGGATCCTCGTTTTCAAAGATAATTTCAAAGCTTAATTCTGAAATCAGTCTCAGAATTAAGCTTAGAATTAATTTCAAAGTTGCATTTCAATGCTTTAGAAATCTAATTTTAAAGCTGTAAATCCACTTGAGATTTTAGCTTTAGCTTTTTAGATTATAAGATCGATTATCGGAGCTTATCTAAGTTTATCAACCTATCAATAGATAATATTTAGAGATTTTTAGTGTATGCCTCAAGGGTTTTTTCGATGTCTTCTTCAGTGTGAGCGGCTGAAACAAAGTTGGTCTCAAACTGAGAAGGAGGAAGGAAAATTCCACTTGCAAGCATTCTATGGAAGAAGGCTAAATAACCTTCTTTGTCGCACTTCAGAACCTCCTGATAGTTGTGAGGTTCGGTTCCGAAGAAAATCTTGAACATAGAAGCAATTCCGCACACCTTATAATCAAGTCCTGCGTCTTCTACAAGTTCGGAAAGGGAAGCTCTCAGATAATCCCCGGTTGAATTAAGCTTCGCATGGACATTTTCCCGCTTTAAATAATCAACCATTGCAATGCCTGCAGCTACAGAACAGGGGCTTCCGCTGAAAGTTCCTGCTTGATAAACAGCACCTGAGGGGGAAATCATTTCCAGAATTTCCTTACGGCCCCCGAAAACCCCTATGGGAAGCCCGCCGCCAACAATTTTTCCGAGCGTGGTCAGGTCAGGCACGACTCCGAAGTACTCCTGAGCGCCGCCCATTGCAAGCCTGAACCCTGTAATAACTTCATCGAAAATCAAAAGGACATCGTTTTCAAGGGTCAATTTTCTGAGCTCTTCCAGGTAACCGGGCAGGGGAAGCACAGGTCCTATGTTTCCAAGTACAGGTTCCAGAATTATTGCAGCCAATTCGTCCCTGTTCTTTTCCACAAGTTCAGTCATTACTTCAATATCGTTATAAGGAGCCTGTAGCGTATTTTTCGTAAAGTCCGCTGGAATGCCAAGGGAATCAGGTTCTCCGTGGGTCGTTGCCCCTGAACCTGCTTTTACCAGCACAGCGTCATGTGCTCCATGAAACCCACCTTCGATTTTTATAAATTTATTTCGGCCTGTAAACCCGCGGGCAAGCCTGAGCGCACTCATTGTAGCTTCTGTCCCAGTGGACACAAAACGGAGCATATCAATACTCGGATAATATCTTACAATTTTTTCGGCCAGGTTCACTTCAAGCTCAGTTGGGGTCCCGTAAAGCCAGCCTTTATCCAGCTGGGTTTTAATAGCTTCTTTTATTACAGGATGGTTATGCCCGAGAATTGCAGGCCCATAAGCTAAACAATAATCAATATACTCATTCCCGTCAAGATCCCTTATTTTAGAGCCATTCGCTGA
>JBNAKO010000254.1:0-13868 GCA_049706495.1 Methanosarcina sp.
TTTCGGACACCTCAGTTAATAATATTATTAGATATAATGGTTCTAAGTGATTTTAAATAATTTTAATTAATTTAATAGTGATTTCAAATTAGTTTTAATTGATTTTAAAATAATTTTAAAATGGTTTCGATTTGTTTTCGAATAGTTTTTGGGCGGTTTTGAATGATTTAATTGGTTTTAAATAATTTTAATAGTTTTTAAATTATGCCTATTTAAGTTGTAATTAGCTTGGATATAGTATTTTAATTGTAATACTTTGATCAGACCGATTTTAAATTTATTAGTATTGCACTGAATTACAATCGATTTTATTGAATTCTATTAATGTTACATTATATTTATACTCTATTGATTCAGGGCTGCAAGCTGTGTAATCCTGACGTAGGGGCGCCAAGAATCGAATACCCTATATCCTTATCGTTTATATATTTTAGGATTACTTTTTTGAATATTGGTACCGGGATATATGAGAAGGATTTCCTGTAATATTCAAATACTGTTATCTGGCAAATTTGAGATAACAAATCCATACAATATCATAACTTATAATTAAATACAATACATTTCAAATCTATAATTTCACTGTATTTTTATTTACGAGCTGATCCCAAAACTTAAAACTATTTTTCCCGATATTGCGTTTTAGATTATTATTATTATTATTATTATTATTATTATTATTATTATTTGAGCTTCCGATTATGAAATTAAGTTTGAAAAATAGAATGTATCAAAGAAAAATGGTTTTGGGATAGCCTCATAGATAATTATATTCTAAAGCAGGAACACAAAATTAGTATTCAAATTTCTAATTCGGATAATTCAAATTCCTTAAATTGGGAAAAAATAATTTGCTCAATAATATTCAAGATACATGCAAGAAATTTTATTCAAAACCAAGCTTATTAAAACCAGGCTTATTATCAAGTATAAACTTTAAAGTCATTGTACAAAAAGAAAATACCCGATCCTGATAATAACATGGTCTGGAAACATCTCTATTTCTTTATAATGAGGAGTCTTATGCCATCTCTTAATTAGACTGCTTTCAAGAGAAAGGCATTAATAGATATATTTTTCACGTACAGAAACATTATTCTGGATCTCAAAATTCAAAAAAGACATTATTGGACCGTTTATCAATTCAAATTTACCTTTAATACATCCAATAAAATCTGTAATTTCTTCAAAATTAACTGGAAAATCTGTAATAAAGGAGAATTCCTAGGCAGAGATTCTATCTTTTAAACAGTATTCTCATAAATTCATATATGAATCCCCAAAATAATTTTTACCCTCTTATTTCAGGCATTAAAGCCTCTTTTTGCTGCATACCGGCCAAAAAGTCATCATCTCCAAGTTCTCCTGAATTAAATTTCTCAAGGGAAAGGTCAGAGGATTCATCCTATATTTCTTCTCAAAAGCTTCACAAATTCTCATGTGCTTTTTTATTCTGTATTCAGCTACATGTTGATTCTCCTCAAGTTCCTCCTGGATGACTCCGCTTATTCCTGAGAAGTGAAATCCTCTTTTATATTTACAGTAAGAGTCAAATTTCTGCTACCAAATAGAATTTATTCTTTTTTATGATAAGGTAATTAATATGATACCATGACGCTGGAAAATTATATTTCAGGTCTTTTAAAAGGAAGATTTTTCTGATTTTTTTATGTACAGGTTAGTTATATTTTCTTAAGTAACTATAATATATTGTAAAGTGTGTAATAAGTCATTGAATTACTTAACAAAACTATATGATTTGTTTTTAGTTTTTGTTTCTTACTTAAAGCAAATTATTTTGTGAGATGCATGGAAATAAAAGATTTAAAAGAAATAAATACAGTTTCTCTAACGGAGCTTCCTTTTTTGTGGAAACAAAAAAGTATTCTTATTTTACTAATTGATCTTGATACTTACAACGGCTTTGACACTCAACATCTGGATATTTCCGAAAATAAATATCTGGAAACTTTACAAACCAGTTATTTTAAGAAAAGATATGCCATTTCAAGGCTTGTTTTAAAAGAAATTATTCTTTCCCTCTTCAAAGAACATTTTCCTTTTAAAAATCAGGCTCTTTCTGAAATTCATACTTTTAAAGACGAATATGGGAGAGTCCATGTAAGATATGAACCCAAAAAAAATTCTTCAGACAGGTGTTCCAAAGAAAGAGATCCCGAAAAAGAAAATAACCACGAAAAAAGCTGCGAAAAATTAAATTTATGCATTTCATATACAGACAATCTCATTTCTCTTGCAATATCAAAAGTTGATATTGGGATGGATATCGAACTTAGGAGGTCTTTTCCCCTTCAAAGACTTTCAGGATACTTAGACCCCTTTAAATTAGGTATAGAATACAAAGAAAGTAGTTTGAAGGTAAATCCGGAAAGAAATTCTTTTGGATATCTGGTCACATTAACCCTGAAAGAAGCATATTGTAAGTTTTCGAATATTGATATGCTATCGAATCTGAATAAAAATCCGGACTTTAATAACCTTTTCTATTCTGTTTTTATTTTAAGAGATAAATATCTCCTTTCTCTTGTCGCTGATAAAAGTTTTTATGCTGAAACTCAGGAAGCCTTAGAATTAATAAGTATAAACCATCTTAAAACATAGATTCAAACTTATAAACTAGAAATAATAAGAAATAAAAGTATTAAAAAATAAAAATAATATAAAATAAAAATTCCAAACGATACTTTATATGCAAATATAAAAAGGACAATAAAGATAATAATTAAGATAATAGTTAAGACAACAAGAGAAATAATAAAAGAAATAATAAGGAAAAATAAACTAACAAAGAGAAATTACTGAGAATAAACTAAGAAAAAATCTTTTCTCAAAAACTTTATATATTAGGGCAATAGGAAACTTACTTAGTATTATTTATACGTTGCGGATCTATAGAATTCCTTTAAAAGAAAACTAAGGTATAAGGGCACAAAAGGGGTTCAAGGAACAAAATTGGAATTTCATAAGGTTAATATGAGTTCTAAAACTTTTTTAAACCCTTATTAAAAAAGTTTTTAACCAAGTCTGCAGCTATATTTTTTTATTCTTGATAATTGAGTGGTTTCCCGCTTACTTTTTTTCCTTAATTTTTCTTGTTTTTATTATTTCTCTTCGCTGCATATCATTTCCGTCTTAAATTTCAATAAAAGCGTTTCAAATTATTTATATAGTTGTACTACATAAATAGGCTTGTAGGTTCAGGCAGTTGTGAAAAAGAGATGCGTTTTAAATCAGAATGGGGTGCCTAATTTGATTCTATGGTCCGGAAAAGAACTTTAAGGGGATAAGCAAATGGATGATATTAAAAATAGTATAACTGATTACCTGAAAGCTAACTCTTTCATGGATGAAAATACCCAATTAACTGATGCCGAATCTCTTACCCAGAGAGGTATAATAGATTCTATTGGTTTACTTGAACTGATGGACTACATCTGTGAAAAATATTCCATCGAAATTCCTGAAGAAATGCTAACTCCTGAAAATTTTGACTCTTTGCAGGGAATTTGCAATATGATTACAAAACTGGCGAAGTGAGGAGTATGCGAATTGATGCATATATCACTGAATATGCCAGAAAAAGTCCTGATAGTATTGCCCTTGAAGAGGGCAAAACCTCAATCTCATATTCTTACCTGGATAAAGATATTAACACAATTACTTTACCTTTACAGGATTTTAAAACCTCTAGATTTGCAATTCTGGCAGAATCAGGGATGCAGTATGTAAAAATGCTTATGGCCGTATACAGGTCAGATAATATTGCAATTCCTCTACCAATCGAGTTTCCAAGATTCAGTTTAGAACGCATTCTGAATTCAGGGCATATTAATCACATTGTTACAACAGAAACTCAATACTCAAAATTCGGGGAGGCCTTTTTTGAGCGATTTAAGACCGTTATTGTCGTTTCCAATGATTCCTCAATAAATGTTATACGTAAAAATCCCGGATCTGAGACAACGCCTGAGGTAAATACTCCTGATTTACGGCTGGTTCTTTACACTTCAGGTACGACAGGGACTCCAAAAGGAGTGATGCTAAGCGACAGAAACCTGCTTTCAAACAGCGAATCCATAATAAAAATCCTCAATATCACACCTGAAGATAAAGGGGCCCTGGTAATCTCCCCTCATCATGCTTTTGGAAACTCCATAATTGACTCTCATCTTATGGCTGGCAGTTCTATCCGCATAGGAAGCATGAACTTCATAGATTCGGCTTTTTCCCTGATAGAATCAGGAGTAACTATTTTTTATGGCGTGCCAAGCACCTATCTTATACTCTTAAAGTATCCGGACAGGTTCAGAAAAGCCTTTGCAGGCGTTAGGACTGCTGCCAGTGCAGGGGGAGCTATGGATAAAACAACTGTAGCAAACATCCGCAAACTAGCTCCTGACATAAATGTCCTGCCGATGTACGGCCAGACTGAAGCTACAGCAAGACTTGCCTATCTGCCTGTAGGAGACGTAGATAAATACGGGGACACAATCGGAAAGGCAATTCCTGGAGTTACCCTTGATGTTTTTGATTCCGAAGCCAGGTCTTTAGGGCCAAATATAATGGGAGAACTTGTAGCAAAAGGAGACAATATTCTGCTTGGCTATCTGGATGAGCCAGAAGCAACTAATAAAAGAATAGTAAATGGGTGGCTGCATACAGGGGATCTGGCGCAGAAGTTGCCAAACGGATATATCAAGCTTCTTGGAAGGCAGGATGATCTTCTAAAGATAGGGGACCATCGGGTAAACCCCAGAGAACTTGAAAAGCAAATTGAAGAAAATAATAAAGTTTACCGAGTTTTTGTTGTGCCTGTAGCCCATGAACTCATGGGAACTGCAGTCAGCCTGATGGTCATACCTACAGAAGAAACAAAAGTCGAGAATTTATTTGCTTTTTGCAGAAAAAGCCTGCCTGGCTATCTCTGCCCGAAAGAAATTCTTTTTATCGATCATCTCCCGTTAAGCGAGAACGGGAAAATCTCAAACCGATCCATTATAGAGGAGTATAAACATGTCAAAGCTGGTATGTAAAAAATGTATTCTGGATTCCGATATTCCAGGAATTACAATTAATGAAAAAACCGGGCTGTGTCATTTTTGCGAGACTTACAAGCCCCTTTCGGAACAGGAAAAAAATGATTACCTGGGAAAAATCGAGGAACTATTCGAAAAATCTCAGGGAAAAGGCAATTACGATGTAATCTATGCCCTTTCCGGAGGAAAAGACTCTTCTTATACTTTGTACAAACTCAAAAAAGATTACCCTTTCCTTAAAATCCTGGCTGTCCAGTTCGATAACGGGTTTACTTCTCAGGAGGCAATAAAAAACGCCAGAAAAATGTGTGAAATCACAGGTTCGGACTATTTCCAGCTAACAATGGAAAAAGGACTTCTATACGATACTTTCCGGAAAGCTGCAGAATCCTATGATGCTTTTCCCAAATTTGCCAAATATAGAGCCAGCGATATTTGCAATGTCTGCATTACCATAATCAAGCAAAAGCTTATAGAAAAGGCTATTCTTCAGAAAGCGCCTTTTATTGCCTTTGCTTTTACTGCCGGGCAGTCTCCAAATCCTATAATTCCTCTTTCTCCTAATTTTATTCAATGGTCCAGAAATTTGTTTGAAAAGCAGCTTGAAAAGATTGGGATCGAAGATAAAGCCGAAATATTCCTTCTAAAAAATGAAGTTATTAAAAGCCTTGGGAACGAGACTCTCAATATTATCCACCCTCTTTGCTTGTGGGAGTACAGCGAGGACAAAGTCCTTGACACCCTTTTAGAAATCGGATGGGAACCTCCAGGCCTGAATGACAGCAATTCTACAAACTGCACCCTGAATTCTTTTGCCTGCTATAACCATCTGGAAAAATACGGGTTCCATCCTTATGCTTTTGATACTGCAGGGCTGGTCCGCAGCGGAGAAATGCCAAGAGAAGAAGGATTTGAAAAAATCAATCAGGAATTATCCGAAGAACTGATTGAGGAAGCTGCAAAAAAACTTAAATTAAAAATTAAAAAGTGATTAAAAAATAACAAGAGTTTATTCTAGAATAAATCTATTTAAAATGTAAAATCAAATTAATCAAACTATTAAAAATTTCATAACAGGGGGAAATTCTATGCAGGCTGTTAAAGAAGTTAAGTCTCAACTTAAAGGGTTTGATGCTAATGTGCCGATTATGGATATACTGAACGGAGATATTGAAAATCTGGCTTTAAATCTCAGAAAGTTTATCAGAGGTCAGATTCAAGGTTTTAAGAAAAAAGGAGCGGTTTTAGGAGTTTCAGGAGGAATCGACTCAGCCGTGGCCCTGAGTCTTTGCGTGGAGGAGCTTGGAAAGGAAAATGTTTTCGGGCTTTTACTTCCTGAAGACGAGTCTGCGCCTTCAAGTAAAACTCTAGGGGCGGAAATCTGCGAAAGCCTTGGAGTTGCGTATAAAGAGGTTCCTATTTCCCCCATGCTTAAATCCCTTAACATCTATGAGCAAAAGGAAGAGATTATAAGAAGAACCTGTCCTGAATATAATCCCTCTATCCATAAAACTTCCCTTATCCTGCCTGATTTTCTAAACCAGGGGCTTTTAAACGTCCCTTCTATCCGGCTGATAAAAGACGGAGAAACGGTTGCAAAAAATCGCCTTAAAGCTGCTGATTATCTTGAACTTATTGGCCTTCAGAATGTCAAACAGAGGTCAAGGATGATAGTCCAGTATATGTATGCCGAAAAACTGAACTACGCAGTCTGTGGAACCACTAATAAGACCGAACTGGCCCTTGGACAATTCGTAAAATATGGGGACGGCGGGGTAGACCTTGAGCCCCTTGCAGACTGCTACAAAACTCAGATCTATGCCCTTGGTCGATTCTTAAAGGTAAACGAAGAAATCCTTATGCGCCCTCCGAGCGCTGATACCTGGAGCCATTTTACTACTGATGAGGAATTCTACTGGCGTATGCCAATCGAAATTATGGATCAACTGCTCTATGCCCAGGATCATAACTTACTAGTAGAAATAGTTGAGAAAAATACAGGTCTATCCAGAGAGAAAATTGAAAAAGCTCAAAAACACATTAACAGGATAAGAGATACTACAGAATATGTAAGAGCAACACCACCTGTTTATTTAACTGGGAAATGAACTCTGATAAATCGAAATAAATATAGTAATACAAACAGAGTAAAATACACGGAAATATCAGTAATCATAGAAATAAACTTTAAAGAGATAAGTCCTTAAATAAAATTCCTGTAAAATAAATCTCTGAAAAAAAATCTCCGAAGAATAAATTTCTGCAAAAATTTTATAAATATTTATTTTTTAAAACAAAATTTAAAAAATATAATTAAAAACATTAAAAGTAATAACCTAGTAAGTAAAGTAACAATTAAAAACTGAAAATAAGTTCCTTAAAATAATTCCTTAAAAGAGGTAATTAGAAATAAGTAATTAGAAATAAGTAATTAAAAAGTAAGTAATTGAAAATCAGTAAATCGCCAATCCAAATGTGTGTTTATGAATCCTCAGGTCTCTATTGTTCGCTGCAAGGATTATTCTAAAGTAAAGGGTGCCATCAGTGAATCCCTTTCCCTGATAGGCGGCCTTGAAAAAATTATATCCCCAGGCAGCCGCGTCCTGCTCAAACCCAATGTGCTCTCTATTCGACCTCCGGAAGATGCTGTTACCACTCATCCGGCAGTAGTCTCTGCAATGTGTGAACTTGTCTCTGAAGCCGGAGGGATTCCAGTTATCGGAGAAGGTTCAGGAATTTTAAAAGCAGGAGCCACAAGCACTTCCCAGGCTCTTAAAGCTTCAGGGATTGAAGAAGTTGCTTCCAGGTATGGAGTCGAACTCATCAATTTCGAAACCTCAGGTTATGTTGAAATCAGTATCCCTGATTCAAAACAATTTCCTAGTCTGCATATTGCAAAAGCCATATTGGAAGCTGACGTAATAATTTCTCTTCCAAAACTTAAGACACATGAACTCACGCTTTATACAGGTGCGGTTAAGAATTTCTTTGGGGTAATTCCCCAGAAGAACCGAAAACAAGCCCATTTTCTCGAAGACAGGCGCAAATTCGGAGAAGCAGTTGTTGATATCTATTCTATTGTAAAGCCTGGCCTTGCAGTTATGGACGGAATTATTGGTATGGAAGGAAACGGACCTTCAAATGGGACTCCAGTCTCTGCAGGCGTAATAATGGCAAGTTATGACTGTGTAGCCCTTGATATAGTAGGTTCTGAACTTATAGGGTTAGACCCGCTTAAAGTCCCTACAAACAAAGCTGCGCTTGCAAGAGGATTTTCATCCAGCAAGCCTGAGGTCCTCGGAGTTTCACTTGAAAAAGTGAAAACCAAATTCAAAAGTCCTGAAGGCGGAGTTACTGCTTATATTCCTTCTTTCTTTATGAAAATTCTCAGAAAACAGTTGGCTGTAAAGCCCTTCATCAATACTTCAGCCTGTGTTTTATGTAAAGCGTGTGTTTCAAACTGTTCGGTTCATGCCATTGAAGAGGAAAATAAAACTCTCAGGATTAACTCTGAGAAATGTATCCAGTGCTATTGTTGCCGTGAACTTTGCCCAAAAGATGCAGTAGAAATTAAAAAATCAACGCTTCTGAAGGTTATAACCAGAAGCAAGAACTAATTAACACATGCAGGATAATTTAGCCATTTTCCTTTTAGTGTTTTCTGAAAATCTGACCTGGCATTTAATTTAGATTTAATTTAGGCTTAATAGGTTTAGTTCAGATTTAACTTAAATCTAATTTAAATTAAATTTTTATTTTAAATTTAATTTAATACAAGCTCGAAATTTAATTTAAATTCGTCAAATCTAATTAAAAGAAAACTTTACTATTTTGGTTCTATATTTTTAATATTTAAAACCTTACTGAAGCAAATTTATTTATCTGTTGAGAGCAATGAAATGAGTAGAAATTAAATTTCTTTATAATGGGGGGTCTAACATAACTACTGTAGTATCTAACAGAGACATGGTTACTTACCGTGAAATTACTGATCATTATCACAGTAATAAGCTTATTTTCGGAATAAAATATTTTAAGAACTGGGTTCTGGAAAGGCTTGCCTCCTGCGTTCCTGTCCCTTCCTGGCGGGCAAGCTTGCACAGGATGAGGGGAGTAAACATTGGAAAAAATGTGTATGTCGGCTATGATGTTGTCTTTGATAGAATCCACCCTGAATTAATTAGTGTCGGAGACTATTCCGAAATTGGAGACCGATGTATATTGTCTGCCCATTCCAGGGGCAGCTTGACCACAAGACAGGCGTATCCTAGAACTATGGCTCCTATAAAGATAGGAAGTGGAGTTTCAGTAAATCCAGGATGCATAATTACGCAGGGAGTTGAAATTGGAGATAATTCCATTATAGGAATAGGTTCTGTGGTTAACAGGGATATTTCTCCAAATAGTCTGGCGTTAGGATATCCTGCTAGAGTTGTAAAAAAGCTTGAGGGTGTAGGTGAACTTCAAACCTGACTTTGAATTTAGTTTGCTTATATTTTGATTATTTTTTCCCAGTAAATGGGAATTTTTATGGCAGTGTGCCTAATTTTCTGTAAATTTGAAGTCAAGTTTTTGTGTATTATAGGAAAATTGATCTTCCGATATGGAATTTTCTACCCAATAACTTCTTGAGATTTGTGATTTTACAGAACTTATGTTACACTGTCATTTTTATTCTTTTAAGTATTTCTTTTTCTAATTTTAACCATTTTCAATTTTTCTTAAACGTATTGATTTTTCTTCAATTCTTTTCAATCAATTCAATTTTTTTCTACCCACTTTCAAATATTCTACACTTTTTTACTTTCCAGGTGTTTTTCTTTTTCCAATTAATGTTTATTGTTTTTTAGCGCCACCATTTCAATTATTTTTCTAACTGGCTTTCAGATTTATATCTAAATTCAAAGCCAAACTGATTTAATGAAATTAAAAGCATGGCCATTACAAAAGAGATAAAAAAGACTGATGCGAAAGAAATCACTAAATAGTTAATAAATCCTGCTTCCTGGAAAGTTATATCCATCATTGAAAATATGCTTATCTTTTCGTTATATAAAGGATAAAGGTAATGACATCCTCCCTCCCCGATGTCATCGAGCAGTAAATGGGAGAAGAAAGCTGCTTCTGCAAAAAGGCTCATATAAAGAGCTTTTCCTACGCCCCTGTAAATGATAAATCCTGTAAATAACCCAAAGAGGACTGCAGTAACACTGAATATAAAAGAATGAGTTGGGACAGGCCCGATCCAGCAGTGTTCTATAGACCCGTATTGCAGCAGATTATAGACAAACATACTATCCGGAAGTAAAGCACAAAAACTTCCTATTAAAAGCAATAAGGCTAATTGCATTATGTCCCTCGAAGAAAACTCTCTGGAATGTTCCTTCTTCAAAAAAGACCAGACAGCCGCATATACTGCTATTGCGCTCATAAAGAACACAAAGAATAATACATGTACAACAGGGTAAGGCATAATAAAACACTACGTATGTTTTTCATATAACAATTAAGAGTTAAATAAACTTGTTTCAAAAGTACTTAAGACTTCCTCTAGTTATTAATTAAGATGCCCTGGAATCTTAAGAGGAAATATTGAAAGATATAATGTATTAAAGAGAAAGAAAAATTAGAAAATCAAAGAATTTATTGTTGGAAAATAAGCAGGCAAAACTTTTTTATTTACCTAAAATTTGTTAGACACAATTCCATAATCTAGTGATTTCTCATTTTACTCCTTCTTTAAACCTTCTTTTTTTCTGCAAACTACCAAAATAATCTATAATAATCCTTGAGAAACAATTTCTTTGGCAAAAATGCCAAAGAATTCTCTTCTTCTTGTAACTTTTCACTGAATACTTGAGTAAAATCGATATGCTCCGCTATTTAATATTTAACTTTTATCTCAAAAAGAGTTCACTAAAGTTTAAATGGAGTAAATAATCTGAATAATTCGAAGAATGTTTTTTGTGGTTTCTTGAATAAATTTAGCCTTCTCATCGCAGTAAGTTTAATCTGATTCTCAATTCCTTTATCAGTCCTGAATCGCTTCTTATTGTCAGTTTTTAGACTTTTTGAATAATAGCTTTCAATAGGGTTATTTGTCGCTGGAGCTTCTGGAAGATAATGGAACAAAGTGAGATTTAACCAGTGTTTATTAATCATCCACAGACGTTTTTGAACTACCTCTTCATATGTCCTTATGTTTTCCATCAATTTGTTGAAGTTATATTTTGCTTTTCCAAGACTATTAAGTGGTAGATTTTTCTTTTTTCGTCTTCTTTCAAGCTTTAAATCCTGTCTAAATAAGGAAAATTCTTTTTTTGCCTTTTTACTCCATTCTAGATTTTTTTTCTTCGTTATTAATTACGTTAACTTTTTCAGATAGAAGTTTTTCCAGGAATTTAATTTCATTCTCGCGATTGTAAAATATATTCAATAGCCTGTATTTCAATAGTTCCTGTTCAATTGTTGTCTTCTTAGGGAAATCGCTAACTATAAGCTTGTTTAACTGCATCAAACAGTATTGATGCACTAACTTATCCCCAAAAACTTCCTTTAAGATATCAGGGTATCTCTTATCAAAATCAGTAACAATAAATACAGGTTCTGATGTATCGAGATTTTTCTGCAGGAATTTCTTGATAGTTTCTGGACTCTTATCCTCAAAAAGTTCATCTGCTATCGTTCTTTGAGTTTTTGCATCCAGTATGGTTAAACGATATTTCTGACAATGCCCTTCTTTTGGATGTTGTTCATCATAGTGCACCATATGTATATTTTTTAGTTTTGGAACATTTTCTGATTCCATTTCTTTGTTGAATGCTTTTAATATCGCGCTTCTTGATATTGGATATATGAAATTCATTATATCAGAAATTCCATCATAAGAAACATTATGATGTCTTAGTAACTGGAAGAAATCATTGAATGAATCGAAAAGTAAAGTTTTGAGATCTTCTTCTTGTGTATTACCACAATTTGAGCATTTATAGCGACCAATGTTTGTTTCTCCAAGATCCCGTTTTGTGTATGGATTATAGCCATTATGAACCATAGGAGTACTGCAAAAAGGACAGATAGGAGGAGTTTTTCTACGAAAAACTCTTTTTGTGGTATATTCATAGTCATTGTCAAAACTATCAAAAAGCTCCAAAAAAATAGGTAGCTCCGAAAAGTTATTAAGAGTAAGATTTATAGTTACCATTGTTTTTGCCGTACCATCATTACATAATTATAGAATTATAAATTTATGCAGTGATGTTACACTTACCTTTATCACTAGATTTTGGAACTGAGTCATTTGTTAGCCTATTTTATATATTAGGCTATTTTATATATTAGTATGTAAAATATATTAGTATGTAAAATATATTAGCCAATTTTCAATCTTTTTTAACTCTAAGGCGGGAAGTCCCCTTCCTCGGAGGGCGAAGCCCGACAGGTGGGGGATGAAAGCCGTCAACTTCACAACAATTTTCTTTTCTTAATTCTGCAAGTCTATTTATTTGTAGACCGTCTTTTTATATACACTTATGCACCTGACGACAAGAGTTAAGATATATCCAACAAAAGAACAACAGGAAGTCCTATGGGAACTTTCAGATAGATGTTGTTCTTTGTATAATCTAGCTCTAGCCGAAAGAAAAGACAGATGGAAAAACGAAAGAAAAAGTACGAAATATGTAAATCAACAGAACAAATTACCAGATTTCAAAGAAAGAAATCCCGAATACAAAGTAGTATATTCAAAAACGCTACAAGGCATCCTGAAAAAACTTGATGCAAATTATAAATCTTTTTTTGCTCTAAGAAAACTTGGTTATTGGGACGCAATGCCGCCTGACTACAAAAGTAGAAAATATTTCCAGACAATTCCTTATAACCAAAGTGGATTTTATCAGGCTAATAACTGGATTACGTTTTCTCATAAAGTCAACGATACCGAACTTGTTTTTGATTTGGGAAAAAAGTTTGAAAATATAAAACAATTGGAAATCTATAATGATGATCCTTATGAGGGAAAGGGAAATTTCTACATTTCTATAACTTATGAAGTTGCCTGCATCGAATATACTGATAATGGATTATATCAAGCCAACGATGCCGGTATAACAAAAATAGCAACATGTATCAACCTCAAAGGAAGATTCCATGAAGTTAGAACTCCAAGAATTGATAAATATTGGAATCCTAAAATTGATTCTATAAAGTCTCGAAGAGATCATTGTATAGGAAAAAAGAAAGGATCTAAGAAATCCAGAAAATATCTCAAACTCCATAAAAACTATAGAATAATGGAGAAAAAGAAATCTAATCAGTTAGAGATTTCCAGCATAAACTATCAAAGAAAATGGTTAACAATACTAAGGCTAACACTATTATTGTTGGAGATCTGAAAATCAAGAATATGGCTCAATCCAAAAAACTCAGGGGTAAAAAGAAAAAAGACATGAATAGATCTACTCAAAATCAGGGATATTTATCTCGCTTCATCGAATTTTTAGCCTATAAAGCTGAACTTATAGGTAAAAAAGTAATAAAAATTGATGAAAGCTATACTTCTAAAACGTGTTGTGTTTGCGGAAAACTCCATGACATGCCGTTGTGGAAGCGAAATATGGAATGCGATTGTGGAAATTCTATAGATAGAGATAGAAATTCAGCTATCAACATCATGGGGAATTTCCTATTGCAAAATGCCATGTGGACTGGCTTGAAACTATTTGTTTCAAATCTTCGACAAACAGGTTTTATGATGGGACTGAAGTTCCTAGAACCAAAACCAAATGAGTAAAATACTCGAAGGAAGCC
>JBNAKO010000255.1:0-21497 GCA_049706495.1 Methanosarcina sp.
CACGAAAATTAAAAAGCATTAAATAAGAATATTAGAAATGAAATTATTTAAAACCATGCTCCTGAGGAGCAGAAACTGCATAAAAAATGTAAAAAAGAAGTTCTTTCCAGATAATAGTAAGGATTGTAAAGGACATTTAGTTCAAAGTTTTCCTTCAACGCGATTACCTCAAAATTCTGAACCTTTTAGCATAAGTTTGATGTAAAACAAAAATTAATACCCTTTCAACATTTTTTCCTTTATTCAAAGGTAGAATTAAATTAAAACTTTACATTTACCTTTACCCCAAAATATAAAACAATAATTAATTTTTCAAGAAAGTATAATTCATTTAATTCGATTTAATTTATTTGGTATTGGTAGTTAGACATAGGCACTAATATATAGTATTAGAAAGTATATTTGTGTATGAACTGTCCACGCTGTAAGAGTCCCGATCACAAAAAGAATGGTCTAGTTGATGGACGTCAGCGCTATAAATGCCGTGCTTGTGGATATAACTAAACTATTCAGTAGAACTAAAATCAACTGCCTTCTCTACTTCTGTTAAGAGACAGGCTTTACAACTCTACCTTGAAGGGTTAGGATTTCGCTCTATAGGAAGATTTTTAGGAGTAAGTCATGTTATGTTTCTGTCCAAAAATGGATAAAAAAGTTTGGCCAGGAATTAGAGGAACTAAAAAGCGAAAATGAGATCTCTATTGTTGAACTCGATGAGATGCACACCTACATCGGTAACAAAAATAATAAAAAAAATATTGCTGGATCTAGATTGCTGTTAATAGAGCTGGGAAAAAGTACATCGACTGCTCTTTTGGCAATAGAGGAACAGAAACTGGACAACAACTCTGGGAAAGATTAAAGGAGAAAAAGATAGGGAAAGTGATAACAGAACAGATCATTGGAAAGCATATGCAGAGTTTATTCCAGAATGCCAGAAAAAAAATCATACTCAATCCAAAAAAGAAACATATACTTTTGAAGGATACAACAGCATATTAAGACACTTCCTTGCAAGATTGAGAAGAAAGACAAAGTGTTATACGAAAAGTCTTCAAATGCTAAAGTACTCGGTTCTTCTATTGATGAAATAAAGAGATAACTATGTTTAATTAACAATGCCTTATTTTTATGTTTAAGTTAATTATTTTAATGCAAGTGTATTTTTTTCCAGTGCAGGCTTTGAAGACATTATAAAATCATTCGCTGAATAAGTTGAAAGAAGAGCTTGGAATAATTTTATTTTACTCGAAAACGGAGTATTATTTTTACTTAAAAGGTTGAACGCCAGAGTTTTGTCTCCTGCTTTTAAATTATGAATTGCAGTATCCAGTTCAATATAATGGATATACTCATCTAAATCATTTATAACCTCAACCGGCACTTCTCCAAGTTTCAAGGCTTCCCGAGCTGTTTTTACAAAAGGATGAATATCTACAGGCTCTTTTCTCTGGCAGGCACTATTAACGACATTTTGATAATAAATAGCGCATACCTGGCTGCTGTAGGCAACCGGATGTTTTAAGGCAATCCTTGCACCACATGTCAGTATCTTCTCCCCACCAGAAATCAGTCTGAAATCCTCCAATTTCCGAAAAAATCTGAGCTGGAATTGTTACCGACGACGTGCCAAATAAATAATCTCCATTTTTATATATTTTAAAATAGTTTGGAACCAACCCTTCATCAGGAATAGTTTTTCGTGACTCTACATTTATACCCATTAATACATTGTCTATAAAATCAGTTTTTATTGAGGTTGCATATAACCCTGCATCTGGATATTTTTCCCAAAGCCTTAAAATGGTCTCAAGATAGTCAGGCATCCATTCATCATCCGCATCCAGAAAGGCTATAAGTTTGAATTTGCTTTCAGAAATTCCCTGGTTGCGAGCATCAGATACCCCTTTATTTTTCTGTTGAATCAATCGTATGCGTGAATCCTTATTAGCAAAAGTTTCAATAATAGCGGGGCCATCATCAGAAGAGCCCCCATCAATTACAATAACTTCAAAATTCAGAACAGTCTGACGTAAAACAGAATTTAATACTCTTTCAACATGTGGCCCTTTATTTAAAAGTGGAACTACAATTGAAATATTATCCATATCCCCACCCCAATAAAACCATTTAATTTTAGATAGTTAGTGTCCCGTTTATTATTTTAATAAAAAAGTTGCCTTTTATTATTTAGAGTATATATGTAATTATTCTATATAGATATCAATTAAGTAGGGGATCTTTTTTCCCAAAATTTATTATATGTATTAAGAACCAGACCCAGATTTATGGAATTAAAGTAACAAAAAATAATAAATATCTTATTTCAGGCTGACAGATCAGCCCTGCGAGTTATCTTTAGTATTATAAAAGAAAAAAATGTAAAAATTAAAAACATGATAATGAAAACTTTAATAAAAAGATTGATACTTTATTTAAGACGATGCTCCTGTGGAGCATGAACCACATAAAGAAGATCAAGTTTATCCATTTTTTTAAGTCTTTCATAAATAAGGTTCCAGACACAATCATTCTCACGATTAACCTCACACATTCCGTTAACTGCTCCTCCACAAGGTCCGTTTAAAAGTTCTTTGGGACACTGGGATTTAGGACAGAGCCCTCCGAACTCACTTATGGTGCAATTTCCACACATTACACACTGATCCGAAAGAAGTTTGCCACCACTTGAACCCCCAAGAGAGAGGGTATCGTTTGAGCCGTACACAGGTACCTCCACCACATTTGCCACAGAAGAAACTCCACTGCCGCATCCCATAACAAGAATACAGCGGGCATCGTTTATTTTTTCGTTTTTCTCCACCAGAGACTCAAAAGATTTGACACTGCAAGCTGCAGTAGGGAGAGCCCAGCCTACTACATTTTTTCCATGTTCCTTAAGCCGCCTGCACATCTCAAGGACTTCCGGTTCTCCCCCGGTTTTAAGCTTTGCAGCGCAGACATTACATCCGATAATAAAGATGTCATCTTCATTCTTTAATAAGTCTAAAATTTCTTCAATTGATTTTGCTGAAGTGATAATCATAATTACCTCAAATATCGATATTTCAGGTCGCTTCGGTTTGCAATACATTCTCGGATCATGTCTGCTATAAGGGGGAGAAAACGGGCCTGCCCTTCAAGTTTTTTAGCAAGGCGATCAAATTGCAGTAAAGTCCCCATCACAAGCACATCAGTTATTTCCGTTTCATGGGAAACTGCATCTCGGGTCAGGGCCGCATCCCCTCCCCGGGCAAGCATTTCCTGTTTTATTATCAGGGCTTCTGTTGTTGTGAGATTGCTGATCTTAAGTACAAAATGGACAGTTTTATTCTGCATCACTTTTGAACCAATTGTGGTTGCCCCGATTTTTTGCATTACTCTGGCAGCATCCTGCGGAGTTTTAATTTCAAGCATGGAAATTTCGTATTTTCCTTCTTTTACCCTATTTGGCCTGCTTTTAAGAGCCCCTGAAAGTTTTACAACATCAAAGGTTTCAGGCACGTCATGGGTTCGGATAATGTGTGCACCTTTGTGAACAGCAATAGCTGCCGCAGCAAGGCTTCCATAAAGTCTCTCATCTGCAGGTTTGTTAAGCACTTCTCCAATGAATGATTTTCTTGAAAGCGCTGCGAGTAAAGGTTTTTCGAAAATCTTCAAACGCTCAAAATCATCAAGGGTTTCAAAATCATAAATCGGAAGCTTGTCTTCTGTCCACCTGCCTATTGCAGGGTCCAGTATCAGGTTTTGGGGCTCGATTCCTCCGGCTTCACCTTTTCTTATAATAGAATCAAGAGCCTCAATGACTTCATCCATGCCCAGGGGGTCTCCAGGTACTTTTTTAGAGGCCATAACAACAGCAGGGCAGCCATAATCTGAAACAGTTTTAATCATCCCGGAATCTGCAGTGAAGCCAGATACATCATTTATGATATCGGCTCCTCTTTTAAGAGCTTCTTCTGCGATCTCCGAAAACATTGTATCCACAGAAATTACAGCATCTATGTTGTTTTCCAGAGTTTTAAGTACAGGAATTATTCTTTCAAGTTCCTCTTTTTTGCTTATGGGTTTGGAAAAACGCCAGGTCGAACGGGCTCCAAGATCCAGGAAAGTTGCTCCGTTCTCAACCATTTTCAGGGCAATCTCAAGCACTGAGTCCGGGCTTGCAACCGAGTTCTCATAAAAAGACTCAGGGCTCAGATTAATAACACCCATTACATGTGGAGGATAATTATTTCCTACTTTTATTCCGCAGATATCAGCATCAATAACCATTTTTGACAACCAGGCTTATAAGTTTAAATCGTTAGTACCAGAAAGCACCAGATAGAAATTGAAAAGCAAATTCCAGTAAGACCGGATCGCGAATTTCTAATAATAATCAATTATTGTATCTGTAAGTATAGTCTAAGTGTATCTGTAATCGAATCGTTACTGAATCCTTTTAGAGGCCTGAATTAAAGCATATTTTCCATTGCTCTATGTCCCTGAAAACCTCTTTTTATTCAGCACAGAGAGGTTTGTGGAGGCTGCCCAAAATGAAACATTTTCAGCAGAGAGGGATTTTAGGCCTGGAAAGAATAATATGGATTTAGACAGCGGTCGAAAACCATAACGGTGATTTCTGATTGCTGTTGCGAAATTGGATAGAGGTTTCACAGTTCTTGAAAGGGTTTTTCAAAGAGATTCAGGGTCAGATAGATCTGCAGCGTATTTATTCTATTACAAGGTCCAGGCTTTATCTTACAGATAAGACAAATTTCATTTAGATTAATTTAGGGATATAGCCTACAAACAAATTCACTTATCAAGTAGATTTGTTTAGAAAGCTTGAGAGTTTAACTCTAAAGACCGATTATTTTATTGAAATAAATACATATATTTGAGATATTTAAGCCCAATACTATTTCTAGTGATGTTGGTGATATGTTTTTAATGAAATAAAATAGGTTTCAATAATACATAAAAATATTGATGTGTAAAATTAATTTAATACAATTGGGAAAGCAATAATCCTAAATTAATTTAAAAAATCTATAAAAACAAATATGCTGAGCTTAAAATAATAATACAAAGATAATGAAGTAAAAATATTAATTCTGGCACAATTGTAAAAACAAGTTTTCTTGCTTTAAAATAAAAATATAAAATCCAAAATTTTCATCCAAGCTGTAATTCTTTATTTCCGGGACATACAGAGAAAAGAAGTCCAGCAGAAAAGAAGAATAAAAATACTAACCCTGCATTGGGACGACTTAAAGAAAGTTAAGATATCCGAGACGTTATTTTATTCTTACTGTTCTTTTCTCAGATTAGGAAAAAACTAAACCTTAAATAAATTCCTTATATAAATCGCATCGCATGCAGTCGCTACACTGGGTTCCTTCTCTATCCTTGCTTCTCCGCAGTTCAGCCGCAGCCTGAACCATCTCCGAGCGAGTCTTGTCGTGAAGGTCTTCCAATACTTTAAACCGCCTGGATTTTAGCTCGTAGCAGTTTGGGTTTTTAGCAATTTCAAGGTCAAGATTTCGCAGCTTCAAAGCGATGTCAACGATATATTTACTTTGATCAACAATATTTTTGTCTATAACACTCATGTTTTCTCCACATTATCGCAATTAAATACAATTTATCAGGACAAAGCAAAGTTCACACTTACATTTATTCTCTTTTTCATCGTTTTTTGGTCTGAAATTTTAAAATACTTTACTTTAACGATGTTTTCACCTAATAATTCTACAATAGAATATTAATTATTCTAGACATAAAATATATGATAGTTCTTATTATAGTAAGTTTTGATCGTAAATGCCGAATTGCTAGTTTCATTATGAAGATTATCTTTTGCCAGTCACCTTTTGTTAGCGAACTCATTTTAAAATCAATTTTATTATTTCATTAATAAGAAATTTGGGATTTATTTTTTGATGTTGAGGCTATCCCAAAACCCAATTTTAACCTATTAATTCTAATTTCTCAAAATTACTTCTGTTATCAGGAGCACAGTTAATAATCTGGAACACAGGATTAAGAGCAATAATTTTGAGTTTTGAGATGGACTCGTTAATAATTTTATTTATAATAGGTAATTTAAAACTGAAAGACTTAATTTCGTTTTCGAGATTGGGTCAACTACTATTGATTAAAAGAATTTACAAAAAGAAATAGATTAAAATAATAGATAAAATAAATAAATAAATAAATAATAAAACAAAAAAGAAAGAATATAAAGAAAAATATCATAAAAAGTATAAAAATAGAAAAAATATAAAAAAAATGGAAAATCTATAACAAAGAAGTTTCAGAAATTTTTCTCTGCACACATTAGAACATGCTTCATAAGCATGGCTACCGTAAGGGGGCCTACTCCTCCAGGCACAGGAGTAAGCAAAGATGCTTTTTTAATCACATTTTCAAAATCCACATCTCCATATACACCTGTTTCTTCTTTTGTGATGCCCACATCGAAAATAACTGCTTCTTCTTTTATCATGTCAGCTTTAATAAGATGTTTAACCCCTGCTGCAACTACAAGGATATCCGCGCCCAGGGTGTATTTCTTAAGATCATCGGTATATACATGGCAAACAGAAACAGTAGCATTCCTGTTCAGGAACATCGCTGCCATGGGTTTTCCAACAACATTGCTGTGCCCCACAATAACAACATTTTTTCCTTCTACAGGCACATTGTACTCTTCAAGGGCCCGGATAATACCATGAGGAGTGCAGGGGACCAGCCCTTCATCTCCTATCATTAACTTTCCCATATTATAGGGGTGAAAACCATCTGCATCTTTTGCAGGAGCTATAGCTTCCATTACTTCCTGAGGAGAGAGGTGTTTTGGAAGTGGAAGCTGAAGTAAAATTGCATGTACGTCTTTATTTTTGTTAAGGGTATCAATAACGGAAAGAAGCTCTTTCTGAGTTGTTTCTGCAGAAATAAGATAGTCTTCTGCCCTTATACCTACACGCTCACAGGCATTATGCTTTAAGCGAACATACATTTTGGAAGCAGGGTCTTCTCCTACAAGGATCGTCGCAAGCCCTGGAGTTACTCCCCTGTTGCTTTCAAGGTCTTCGACCCCTGTTCTTACTTCTTCTTCTATTTGTTGTGCAAGAATTTTCCCGTCTATTATTTTTGTTTCACAGCCTTCAGCTAACATTGATAAAACACCCAAACCCCTTAGATTAAGAATATATAGGGAATTTTGAACAGAGTTTCTTTACTTTGCTGCTTGTTTCTGACAGAAGTTTATCATCTGCAGGGTTTTTGATTGCAACTTCGATATAATCTGCAATTAATTCCATTTCTTTTTCTTTCATGCCCCGTGTACTGCAGGCAGGAGTTCCAAGCCTTATCCCGCTTGTAATGAAAGGACTTCGAGTTTCAAAAGGCACTGTGTTTTTGTTTGCAATAATTCCGGCTTTGCTCATGGCTGCCTCTGCATCCTTGCCTGTAATATTCATATTGTTAAGGTTCACAAGCATAAGATGGTTGTCCGTGCCTCCGGAAACAATACTAAAGCCCTTTTCCTTGAGACATTTACAGAGCGTTTTTGCATTATTCACAGTTTGCATCTGATCCTGCACAAAGCTCTCACTCATGGCTTCTTTAAAGGCGACTGCCTTTCCGGCTATAATATGCATAAGAGGCCCGCCTTGAATTCCAGGGAAAACAGCCTTATTGACCCCTAATGCGAGCTCTTCTGTTCTTGAAATAATCATTCCGCCTCTTGGGCCCCTGAGAGTTTTATGAGTGGTGGTTGTTACAAAATCCGCATAAGGCACAGGACTCTGGTGTACGCCTGCGACTACAAGCCCCGCAATATGTGCAATATCTGCAAGTAGGTATGATCCAACCTCGTCAGCTATTTCTCTGAATTGCTTAAAATCAATCTCACGCGGATAAGCTGAAGCTCCGCATACGATCATATTCGGTTTACATTCTTTTGCCATCTCCAAAAGCTCGGAATAGTCCAGCATCTCAGTCTCTTTATTGACTCCATACGGCACGATATTATAGAGTTTTCCGGAAAAACTTACAGGACTGCCATGGGAAAGATGTCCGCCGTGCGAGAGGTCCATAGACATAATGGTATCTCCAGGCTTCAGTACTGAGAAGTACACAGCCATATTTGCTCCCGAACCAGAGTGGGGCTGGACATTGACATATTTTGCCTTAAAGATTTCTTTTGCCCTTTCAATTGCAAGATCTTCGGCAACATCTACGAAATCGCAGCCGCCGTAGTACCGCTTGCCAGAATAACCTTCAGCGTATTTGTTTGTTAAAATAGAGCCCTGGGCTTCCATAACAGCTCTGCTTGCATAGTTTTCAGACGCAATAAGGTTCAATTTGTATTCCTGGCGTTCGGCTTCTTTTTTAATAGCCTGGGCCAGTTCCGGATCTATTTTTTCAATATAAGACATTACTCCACCTGGAAAATCTACTCATTAAACATATTCTAAATCAATTTTTTACTGGACTTTACTGAATTTTATTGGGTTAGATTCATTTAGATTTATTTAGACGCTAAAATTCGTCAACGATTCTTCAAAGAGGATTTCTAGAAATTCAAAGACTGAAGTACAGAAAATCTGGAATAACTGGAAATCCTGAAAGCGTTTCCTGTATGTAAATTTATGGGAATAATTTTTGATTTAATGGGAATAATTCACTCAATAAGAACAACAAACTTGATCGATTTTGTTTGATTTGTTTAATTTTGTTTAAATTGATTTGAGTTAATATTTGAGTTAATTAGAGTTATTTGATTTAATTTGAATTATTTTAGTTAATTTATAATCTTTATACAGGGTATTAATGAAGAAATTAATCAGTAAAATCTATTCCGGTTTACTTACAGTTTACTTTTCTGCTTTTCCTATCCAGTCAGCTCAGGAAATAATACATTTCTACCTTCAATTTTAAGTTTACCCTCGATAAAAAGCCTGACAGCCTCAGGATAGATGATATGTTCCTGTTCGAGAATCCTGTCAGTAAGAGTCTCTTCCGTATCATCTGGGAGTACAGGCACGCAGCGCTGGAGAATAATCGGCCCGGAATCAAGACCTTCGTCTACAAAGTGCACTGTGCATCCTGCAACTTTCACTCCGTATTCAAATGCCTGCCTCTGAGCGTGCAGCCCTTTAAAAGCCGGCAGAAGTGAAGGGTGGATATTTAAAATCCTGTTCCTGTAGGCCTCAATTATTTCGCTCCCAAGTAACCGGAAATAACCTGCAAGTAAAAGAAGGTCAATACCGTACTCTTTCAGTACTGATAGAATAGCCCTATCATATCCTGACCTGTCGTATTTGCCAGGATCAAGAAAAACTGCACTTATATTATGATTTTTTGCACGTTCAAGTGCATAAGCGTCTTCCTTATTTGAAATTACAAGGCTGACTACCGCATCTCTTATATAACCACTTTCAATGCTGTCTATAATTGCCTGGAGATTCGAACCCCTTCCAGAGACGAGCACCGCAATCTTTAGTGTCATTGAGGCTTTTAGATTAAAGCAGCCATATATTAGGGTTTTGGAACTTTATAGAAATTGAATGCTGCAGATATTTCCAGAGAGGATAAAAGAAAAATAGATCTTCATTAAATTTCGCTCTCTTAGTGAAATGAAAAACAGTGAGAAGAATTCCTTGCTTTTACAATTAGCTCGAAAATTCCAGAAATATCTTTGATTTACTGTGATTTCAAAGGGCATTTCCGTAAATCAACTTTCACTATGAGGATCTTTGCGCTCCTCAATGAAATCTAGAAGCTCTTTTGAATCACTTATTTTGTCAAGCTCCTTCTTTTCAATCAGGACAGTGTTTTCTACGGATTTAATTTTTGAACGCCCATTTATTATAAACACAGATTGAGTCTCAGTAACACAGGAAATGCTGCTCATAAGATGAGCTCGCTTAATCACTGTTGTATTGAATTCGCTTACGCCTGTAAGGATAACTGAAGACTTGTCTTTTGAAATAGCTTTAAAAGGGGCCTGGGCTGTGGGAAGTACATCATATCCAAGCATGGAAATTGTGTTAAGGATCAGATCTTCTGGCAGGAGGGAAGAAGTTTTTGGTTGATCTTTTGTTTTTACCTGCTCTATCGCTTCAGATTCTGGTTTTTTCCTGGGTTTTCGGCTCCCGCAGGATTTCAGGATATCTATGGGCCTTGCAAGTTCAACTCCAAAGATATCTTCCAGTTGAAGCACTACATCTATGGAGGCATCCATGCCTTCTTCTTCATATTTACTGATAGTCCGCCTTGATACCCCAACCATTGCTGCAAGTGTTCCAAGAGACATGGACTGATTCATCCTGGATTTTTTCAGGAGATCGCCTTCAATAGATACATAAAGCCCGCCAGGGGCGGCAGAAACTAATGGAGGGACATTTTCAACAAAATAATCGTGAAGGGTCTGGACATTTAAGGCCAGGATATCATAGCGCATATAGACTACGCTATCCTCAAGCATTTGATCTCTGGTTTTTGCCCCCACCACAATTGCAGAGCCTCCAAGATACTCAGCCAGATATTTCATTTCCCTGGCAGTTTCTTCATTGAGGCCGTCAATGTTAAATAAAACCTTGCAAAGTAATAGTGTTTCACCTTTGCGTGCGGCGACATCAAAACTTCTTGGTCGAATATTGCAACGGTCTGAGAGTGCAAATCCCGCGCTTGCCAATACATCAATAATTTGATGTATAAGAACTTCTTTTGTCATCCCGATAACAATCTCTGTTTGATCATCTATATATACGTTTCTATACTATTGATAAATGTCAGTAAACAAAAATGTGTTAGGGAGCCGCGAAAAGGACTCAAACTTTGAATAGCTTTATTGGAAGGCTTAATAAAACAAAAATAAAACGGATAAAAGAATAAATAAAAAACATAAATGAAAAATCTGGATGAAATATTAATATAACTGAATAAAACTGAATAAGTTCGAATAAAAGTTGAATAAGAGTATAACTAGATTAAAATAAAACGAGACAACCAAGCCGGATTTAAATAAAAACGGGCAAAAACTAACAAAGTCGGACAGAGCCAGGTTTAAAAATGATTATTGGGATTGATGACACAGATTCGACTGAAGGAATGTGCACCACATATCTTGGAGCCTTGCTTTTAGAAGAACTCCAGGCTTACGGTACTGTAGAGAATTTTCCTCTTCTTGTACGCCTGAACCCGACAATTCCTTTCAAAACAAGAGGAAATGCTGCAGTAGCCCTGAAATTTAAAACCGATTTTCCGGAAAAAGTAATTGAACACGTTGTCTCAAGAATAGAAGAATTTGCGCACCTGGAGTGTGAGAAAACCAATCCTGGAGTTGTTTTTATTTTTGAAAATAATTATGAAATTCTGAAGCCAATTCTCTGGGATTTTTTAGAAAAAAGTGTCCAGGATATCGTTGAAATCGAAGAAGCAAAAAAACTTATTTCAGATTTTGAGATTTCTGCAAAAGGTTTCAAGAACGGAAGAGGGTTAATAGGATCACTTGCAGCCTGCGGGGCTATGTTAAACCTTGAGAAATGGGACTGTACATTTGAATACCTGGCATACAGACAAAAAGATAAATGTGGAACCCCACGAAAAATTGATAAAGAGAGTTTTTTTGAAGCTGACAGGAAAACCTATCCTGAGACCTGGGATACTGTAGATCTTGTAAATGAGCTTGTAGTTTGTGTGCCTCATTCTGCTGACCCTGTATTATATGGAATAAGAGGAGAAAACCCGGAAGCAGTTGCAAAAGCTGCAAGCATGATAAGAGCCGAGCCAGAAGAGCGTTTTTTAGTTTACAAAACTAACCAGGGTACGGATATGCACTTAATACCTGCAGCAAATATCTCTGAAATTCAGGATATGCACTCTTATAGGCTGGCGGGTACTATTTTGATGCCTCCGAAAACTCTTGAAGGTGGGCATGTTATTTTTTCAATCCGGGACAAAGAAGGAAATGAGCTTGATTGTGCTGCTTTTGAACCTACAAAGAATTTTAGGGGCCTTATCAGGAAACTTGTACTAAGCGATAAGATCGAAGTTTCAGGAAGCGTTAGCTCAGGGACTCTAAATATCGAAAAAATAGAGATTAAAGAGCCAGCAGCTCTTTATAAAGAAGAGAACCCGATGTGCCCAATTTGTAAAAAACACATGAAATCTGCAGGGCAGGGACAGGGTTTTCGCTGCAAAAAATGCGACACAAAGGCAGTTTCAAAAATAAAATACGAAATAAAAAGAGATCTGAAACCAGGGCTTTATGAGGTTCCTCCATGTGCCAGGCGGCATCTTGCAAAACCCCTGATAAGGGAAAATAGGCCTGGAACCAAAATATATCCCTCGAGATAAACGTAAGATAAAAACAAAATAAACTAATTAATCAGATAGATTTTAGATAGGTTTTAGATAGATGTCAGTTAGTCAGCAGATAAGCAATCTGAACTTTATGTGCCAGGTATCATAAAAATGTAAAAATATAAAAATTAAAAAATATTAGGTTTTATTTTCCTGGTATCTGCACAGTCCGAAGTACTTATAAATAATTGCTCCGGCTCGGTTAATCTATTTGCGGAATAGGAGGAGAATTTCTTTTATGCTTGTTCTTTTCGATCCGGCTTAAAACGGAATTCAACTGTTCTAAAGAAATTTCAAGCTTATTAAGGATAGTTTGAAGCTCTTCATTTTCTTCTAGCATGCTGAGTACCTTATCTACCTGAGCATAAGAAATTCCAAGGTCAGCTTCATCGGTCTGACCTGCCCAGAGTCCTGCTGAAGGTTTCTTTGTAAGAAGAGATTCAGGAATCCCCAGCCTGCGAGAAAGCTCCCAGACCTGAGTTTTGTAAAGCCCGCCAATAGGCTCAAGGTCAACTCCCCCGTCTCCATATTTAGTGTAATATCCAAGAAGAATTTCGGTCTTGTTGCCTGTACCCATAACCATACGGTTCATTCGGTTTGCATGGAAATATAATATGGACATCCTGATTCTTGCTTTCAAGTTCCCTATACAGACCCTGTCTGATAATTCGCTTTCAGGGACTGCATCCATAAAGGCTGAAATTATTCCTGAAATATCTATTGACCTGAATTCGATTCCAAGTAAATCCGCAAGGGTTTTTGCATCTTCACTGTCATCAAAAAATGTAAGCCCGAATTCAGGCATGTGAATTCCAAGCACATTCTCCTTTCCCAGAGCTTCCACGGTAAGAGCTGCAGTAAGGGCCGAATCGATGCCTCCACTAAGACCTATAACAGCCCCGCTTACTCCTGCCTTATGAGTCTCATTCCGGATAAAATCAATAATTTTTTCTTGTGCAGCTTCAAGGTTCATACTGTCAATTCCTGAATATTCATGGAGTCTATTAATAAGATTCAGATAGACGCACGAATTTAATCTAATTGATCTAATCAAACTTATTTGATCTGATTACTCTAACTGATTTAATTGACCTAAAGTAAGTCAATTTTGACCAGTCTACAACTCACGGCTAATATGACTTAAACAATCTAATTATGAATAATCTAATTTGAATCTAATTAGCTCTAAGATATAGATCTCAAATATAAAAATCAAGCCTAGAATCAGAATACTTTCACGGCAAACTACTATAATACCAGATTTTAAGTAAATCAGGTTTTTGAGTAAATTGAGATTTTCATAAATTAGTTCAGCGGTAGAAGTTTTCAAATATTATGTATAGATATGCATAGAGAAAAATGAATCAGGGATAAACTTATTTAATAAATAGAAGGTATTAGACAATAAAATATACCCCAAGCAGCATAATATAAATAAATGATTATTCAATTTAAGCTTCTGCTCGGCAGGCTTTAAACTTAGAAAATATGTGGCGGGAAAGATTTCAGGATTGAGAGTAAAATTTCAGGAATAAAATAGAGTACTATGAATATGAATTATTTACTTAATTATTCAATATGATTTTGAGAGTTTGATTCAGGTATTTCTTAAAAAGTATGGAATAACTTCATATTAGCTTTATGAAACATTACTGAAGTGACTTTATGAAATAAAAGACATGTGATGACAGGCATTAAAATAAAAAGAGCATCTAATATAGAAAACAACAGAAAACACATACTTCGTAGTATGAATTTTGAATAAATAAAGAAGACCAGGAAAAATCGAGAGAGATTAAGTGAACCAGTTCATTTTAGAGAGTAACTAAATAAAAATCACTGTAATAAATAAAGATTCTATAATTAATAAAATTCCTATTAATTAAATCATTATAATAATTAAATTTACAATAAGAGACAACTATTTTTGGGATGATTTATGGAAGAAATACAGTTAAAGGTTGAAAAGGCGTATCCTATTGACCTTGGAAGAGGGATTATTCGACTGGATCCAACAGCATTGCTGAAACTTCAGCTTTCTCCAGGAGATATTGTAGAAATTAGGGGAAAGAAAAAAACCACAGCGAAGGTCTGGAGGGCAGATAGGCAGGATTGGGAACAGGGGCTTGTAAGAATTGATAACTTTATTCGGCAGAATGCAGGGGTTTCTATTGGGGAGAAAGTGACAATCAGAAAGGTTGACGCTCCTGAGGCAAAAAGGCTCATCCTTGCCCTTCCGGAAAGTATGACCCAGGGGGGCCCGGAACTTCAGTTCGGGGAACACGCAAACGAAATCATAAAAAGGCATATTCTCAAAAGGCCTGTGTTTAAAGGAGATATAATTCCGATCATTAATTCCATGTCTCAGCCAATGACTGAGTCGCTGACAACAAGCCAGGTAATTCCTCTGGTGGCTGTTGAAACCGACCCTTCAAACACAATTGTGCTTGTTACGGAATCAACAATAATCGAACTTCGGAAAAAGCCTGTCCAGGGCTATGAAAAAGCCACAAGAGGGGTAACAACCTACGAAGACATAGGAGGGCTCGGAGACGAAATTATGCGTGTCCGGGAAATGATAGAACTTCCTATGAAGCATCCTGAGCTTTTCGGACACTTGAATATTGAACCTCCAAAAGGAGTAATTCTCTACGGCCCGCCCGGAACCGGAAAAACTTTGATTGCAAAGGCTGTAGCCAACGAATCAGGGGCAAGTTTCCATTATATTGCAGGCCCTGAAATTGTAGGGAAATTCTATGGAGAAAGTGAAGAACGGCTCCGGAAAATCTTCGAGGAAGCAACTCAGGATGCACCATCCGTTATTTTCATAGATGAAATCGATTCTATTGCTCCTAAAAGAGAAAATGTAACAGGAGAAGTGGAAAGAAGGGTTGTTGCCCAGCTTCTGACCCTGCTTGACGGAATGGAAGAAAGAGGCCAGGTCGTAGTTATAGGGGCAACCAACCGCGTGGATGCGATTGACCCCGCCCTTCGAAGGCCAGGCCGTTTTGATAGGGAAATCCATATTGGAGTGCCTGATACCAAAGACAGATACGAGATTTTACAAATCCACACCCGAGGTATGCCTATTGAAAGGGATGAAAGTCCTGAGAACGGAGCAACAGTAGGAATCGAGCTTGATGAAGCTGCAATAGAAAGGGAAAGGAAAGAAAAGACAAATAAATACCTGATGTATCTGGCCGAAAGGACTCAGGGCTTTGTAGGGGCAGATCTTCTTGCCCTTGTGCAGGAAGCTGCTATGCGCTGTCTCAGGGAAAACCTGCCTGATCTTGACCTCGAAAATGAGCCAGTTCCTCCTGAAAGGCTTGAAAAGATCGTTGTTACCAAGAAAAACTTTGAAGACGCCCTGATGGAGACCGAACCATCGGCTCTGAGAGAAATCTTTGTAGAAACCCCAACAGTTACCTGGGACGATGTGGGAGGGCTTGACGAAGCAAAACAGGCAATTGTTGAGGCTGTTGAGTGGCCGATTAAAAGACCCGAGAAATTTATTCAGATGGGCATAAAAGCCCCGAGAGGGATCCTGCTCTATGGTCCCCCTGGAACCGGGAAAACTCTAATAGCTCAGGCCGTCTCCAGAGAGTCAAATGCAAACTTTATAAGCGTTAAAGGGCCGGAAATGTTTTCAAAATGGCTTGGAGAATCGGAAAAAGCCATCAGAGAAACTTTTAAGAAGGCCAGACAGGTTGCACCCTGTGTAATTTTCTTTGACGAAATTGACTCGGTAGCCTCTATGCCGGGCATGGAGTCAACAGATAGCCATACCTCAGAAAGAGTGCTTAATCAGTTGCTTTCTGAAATGGACGGACTTGAAACGCTTAAAGATGTGGTGGTTATTGCTGCAACCAACAGGCCTAACCTGCTTGACCCTGCAATCCTGCGCCCAGGCCGATTTGACAGGCTGGTCTTTATAGGCGCTCCTGACAGGAAAGGCAGGATCAAGATCTTTAACATTCACACAAAAAATACTCCTCTAGCCGATGATGTTGACATTGAGACCCTTGCCGATATAACTGAAGGATATGTAGGTGCTGATATCGAATCTGTTTGCAGGGAAGCTGTAATGATTGCTCTCAGGGAAAATTTCGATGCAGATAAGGTTGAAATGAGGCATTTCAGGGATGCCCTGAAGAAGGTTAAGCCTACTATTAATGAAAATATTGCCCAGTTCTATGAAAAGATTGAGGCTCAGTTCAAAGGCGGCCAGAGACTAACAGATACGGCTGGATATGTAGGGTACAGATAAATTCGGATAAATTCAGATAAATTTGAATTTATTCAATAAAGGCAGGTTGAGTACGATAGTTAGAGTAAAGCTGGTTTAGAACAAGGATAATCCAGAGTGAAAGTTTAGAAAGTAATTTAAGGCAAAATTAGAATTAAATCCAGATCAAAGTCTGGAACAAAGTTTAGAGTTGAATTTAGAAAAACATTTAGAATATAGATAAAAAATTTAAATGAATAACTCTTTAAAGGAGGAACTCTTAAAAGAAAAAGTTTTAAGAACTAGTTCCAAATAAAATACTTAAAGTTAAAAACTATCAAAAGTTAAATCTGAAATTTAAAGCCAGCTTTACCCTAACCCCATAACATCCAGGACGGAGACAAGATTAAAATGTCAAAAGTATTTGCAAGGAACCTCCTCTTCAACAAACAAGTAATGGCTACCGACGGAACGGAGATAGGAACCCTGAGCAACGTTGTAGTCGAAATTAAAGGCGGAAATGTTATTGACCTTATGGTTACTCCAAATGTAAATTTTGACACATCCAGATACAGGAAAGTGGATAATTACATCCTTATACCTTTCAGCTCTGTTAGCGCCATTAAAGACTATATAATAATAGATAAAATGAAAGCAAAATCATAAGCTAAAATATACAGAAAGGAAAGACTCAATTTTTCCTTTCAAATAACACTTTTGCTTTTTTATATTATCTTAAAAACAGACTATTTTCATATTTATGACGTTTTTCTTTCTAGTATTGTATTCAATAACATCTTTTTTAATCTGTCTTAAATTCGGATAGAGCTTCGAGGAAACTTACTTATGAACTTAATGAGTACATGATTTGTGTTAGAGGTCAATATACAGCAATAAGAAAAGGTTTATCCTTTTTCCAGAGATTTATGTTTAAAAAATATATAAAATGTAAATGAACTTAACTCAGGAAAAGTATAAATTACGTTTTCTATCTGTAACTATCTGTAATATACTGTTTATTTAGGTCTTTTATGTTCATCAGGTTCCTCTTCTATGTTTATTTGCTCTATAGTACCTTCTTTTTTATCTTTGATTGATTCCATTTTCTCCATCAATTGTTTTTCTTTATTATCGTTCTTAACTTTTCTTGCCGGCATCTTTCTAACCTCAGTATGCTTGATGTCTGCTAAAGTAATAAATATATTGAAATGATTGCTGATGCTGAGTTGTTTTTGGTTGATACAACCATGTTTATATTAGAATTTATCTCAAATCGATTTTATTTAAAGAGCTGATCCCTTTAATTCATTTTTCCAATTTTATATTCCAAACTATAAATTGAGTTTCTGATTATGGAAAATATTTCTGGGAAAAATCTGAATGATTTATAAAAAATCAACAGCATTAAGCACTAAACTATTTTTGCAACTTTCTGCTTTATGTTACCTCAACTTGCGAACAAACAATACAAGTCTCTACTGATTATTTTTTGATTTGACGTTACAATTCATGAATTGATTTGACATTATATAGATTATTTGAATAATAGAAACCTTCAAAGTAAACGATTTTCCGGAGTTTATGAAAAATCAAATCGCGGATGTCACCCCACCCTAAACAGGCTGTCCGATAGTTACTATATTCAAGAAATAAGTGGTTTCTAGGAAAAAGAATGATAAATTATCAATTATAAAATTTAATTATTAGATCACAAAAAGGATATATTGGAATATGAAGGAACTATTGAGGAAAACAAATTTTAGAAGATTATCATGCTAGCTTTAATTCCTATAAAATAATATAAAGTAAATGAGAATTGAGTCTTGGAATTAGAAGTAGTAAAATATCAATTGTAAGCTTCCATCCTTGTATTTATTCTATATAACTAAAATCTGTTAATAGCAGAGCCCAACACAAAACTAAATTATAAGTGAGGTTATAAAAATGATAATAGGATATTCAGAAATAACAGCAGTCGTTATCCTTCTTATATTTATAGCTTTAATATTAAAAATAATTACTAAATTAAAAAAGTAGTGTTGAGTTAATGACTAATAGAATCAAATTACTAGGTTTCTAATTTAAAATCTCTAAAATATGTTAATTTAAGATTATAATCATTTACAAAATTATAAAATGGATAACTTTAACTTTAAGGTCAGATCATAAATTTTTCATAATCTACACGATATATTGATCATAGAGATATTCAATTCAATCTATATATTCAAGATGTAAAATCAATATATTAGATTCATTGATTATATCTATTTTTGACATTTGATAACTTAACTTATTATATTTCCATAAAACTGATTAATCCATATTCTAATTATATAGGACTTACACACTTGAAGTATAAAATAAAGATCAATAGTCATTTTTTGGCAAAAATAGACAGTCAATTGCATAATACAATACTACTGATTCCTCACTTAAACCGCGTAAGTCCTATGTTACACAAAGCTACTTTTGCCTTAAATTAAGACAAATATCGACGGGAATTATGTATTAAAAATATCATTACCACAATAAATCCAATACCAACTGTCATGGTCAAAACACGATGTTGTGAAAAATGATTAAAGAGGGATATAAGTCCAATTCCAATGAGAGTAATTGCGATTATATAGTAATTTTTCTGCCTTGCAATGTCACGATATAGTCTTAGATTATTATTTACCAGTTCATAATCCTCTCTATATCCTATTGTACCACTCTTATTTACCAGCTTCCGATGGTGGAATATTGCCAGGACATTAATAATTGAGATTAAAAAAGCCAGGAGTATACAAATAAAAGAAAGGTTGATATGGTAAGAACGAAGAGCTTCCTGAATATTGATTCCTTTACCTAGCATAAAAGAAAGAAATGTAAAAGAGAAACCAGACACTGTAATTGTTAGGGTTATTAGTGAGTAAAATCTATCTAAGATTTTGTTTTGTTCATAGAATAAATCCTTTTCAACATTTCTCTGGATAGTTTGGATTTCATCTTCTGCCTTTTTACCCTCTAAGGCTTCACCCTCTACCATACCGGTGTCCTCACTCTCAATTTTTAAGTCCCCTAGCTTGATTCGGTTAATGAATTCTGAAAAGAAAATCCTGAAAGAGCATTTATCAAGAAATGTGTCTTTCAATTCTGTTTATTTTCTGTTTATTTTCTGGCCATTTTCGGTTCAATAAATCTTTTTGAAATGATTTTATAATTAATTATATATTTATACAAATAAAAGAGTAATTCCCCGTAAGATCCAAATTGATAGAGAAGGATTTTTGAAGCAGTTATTGATAGGTAAATAAATGCACACTTCAAGCAATAATTTTCAGGATTACCTCAAAAGGAACGACGTTATAGATTTCAATCATAAGCTGATTCTTGACAAATGCCTTGAATTAAGAGAAGGCCGTAAAGACGAGATTAGCTTAATTAAGAAAATCTATGAGTTCGTTCGGGATGACATTCATCATTCAGGCGATATAGGGGAAACAAGAGTCACCTGTAGCGCATCAGAGATTTTACAGTTCGGGCATGGAATATGCTGTGCTAAAGCCCATTTATTTGCAGCCATACTGAGGTTTTCCGGGATACCGGCTGGATTTTGTTATCAGAAACTTTGCTCAAACCAGCTAGCTAACGTAAAAGTCCTTCATGGCTTAAATGCCGTATATTTAAAGGATTTAGGCAAATGGATAAGATTGGATGCAAGGGGAAATAAACCAGGTGTAAATGCTCAGTTTTCTATATATGAAGAAAAAATTGCCTGGCCGATAAACAAAGAGCTTGGGGAAGAAGATAATCCGATTGTATTCGCAGAACCCAACCCGACTGTTATTAAGATATTAAAGGAAAGTAAGGATAGAAAAGATCTGTGGGTGCACTGGGACCTTGCACTAAAAGCTTTATTTGGAAATCAGGAATAAATTAGACAGGTACTGAAGAGCAGTAAAGAAACATTAAATCATTCGTGGAGAAATAAATCATTTTGGAGAACTTTCAGAGATATTGTTGTTCAAGTCTTTTTTAAATCCAGCCTTTTTCCTCAAGAAATTCTAAAGCTTCTACAGCTCCGTCCCCAAAGGAAGCCAGTGTTACATAATCAGCAATTTCTTTTATCTGCTCATCCCCATTTCCGACAGCGATCCCTAAACCTGAGGCCTCAAACATTTCCACATCGTTTACGGAATCTCCAATTGCTACAAATTCTCTTGCTTGCAGGCCCATCAGGCCTGCAAGTTTCTCAAGACCTATGCCTTTGTTTATTTTAGTACTTTTGATGTGAATAGCATATTTTGTATCAATTAATTCAACGTCAAAGTCCTGAGTTTGCAGGAAAGCTTTGGCTTTTTTAAGATCAAAATCTCTTTTAAGTGCAATTTCAGTTCTTCGATATAAGGGATCGAGTTTAGTGAGCTTAAAAGAACGGGAAAGAAAAGAAAAAGCTTTTTCGCATTCTTCCAGGCTTTCTTCAAAGGTTCCCTGAAGATCATAGCGAATAGTTATAGCGCCTCCGTTTTCGGCAATTACGGCCCCATCCAGGCCAATAAGCCTTGAGGCTGTTCTTGCATAGCATAAAATATTTCCTGTGGCAAGGACAACCGGAATTTTGAGAGAACGAATTTTCTTAACGGCCCCAAGATGAAGTTCCCTTTTCTCGCAGGTGATTGTCCCGTCAATGTCAACAACAATAGCTTTGAATTTCATTAAAAAATATTGGAAATGAAGAGATAAAATGTTTCCCTATCAGGAAGGTTAATTTGCCTGGATTCTTTTCAAGAAATTTATTAGACGTTGAGCTCATCCCAAAACCCAGTTTTCTGCAAATAAGTTAGGAATCTCAGAATTATTTTCCTTATCAGAAAATCGATTAATCATTTCAAATTCGAGATTAAATAGCTCAATTTAGAGTTTT
>JBNAKO010000256.1:0-1110 GCA_049706495.1 Methanosarcina sp.
CTTCAATGGTACGACAAAGAATGGAAACCTCTTGAAACGAAAAAAACAGGGGAAGATAAAAATTATGTCTACTTTGAAGCAAAAACTCCAGGATATTCCTTATTTGCAATAACAAATACCCAACAGCAGATGAATAAAGAAGAAAATAAAAGCCAGGAAGATGTAAAACTGCAGCACGCTGTGAAAAATCAGGAAAACATAACCTTAAAAGGCGCTATGAACGGAACTGCAGAAAAACAGAATGTTAAAACAAATAACGTTTCAGCAATAGGTAAAGTGATAATAGCATTTTCTCTCACCCTGTTTATGATTGTGGCAGAGATATTAATATTAAGGAAAAGGCTCTAAAAAGCCTTCCTTTTTTAAATCTATTTTTAAATCTTAATACTCGAAAATGTCAAAAAATATGTTTTAGAAGAATAAAAAAGCATAATTTTGTGCCTAGAGATATAGAAATTGAAATGCTGGAGAATAGCCAGCTCTTTTATAAATAAAATTAAAATCGACAGAAATAAAAGTTCATTAAACAGGTTCGAATTTGATCTTAAATCTAATTTTTATTTATTAAATATTTATATGTGAAATCAGGATTGTAGTTCGAATTCGAACTTAAATCTAATTTTTTGAATTAAGGTAATGAGACTGTGAACTACCTCTCCCTAAAACCTTCGTAAACTCAGGTTTTTGAGGGAGAAGTTTCTTGCTTCATACCTGGAGGTTGCCGTTTTTTCCAAGTCCACAAGCTCAAACTGTAGTCCCTACAGCAATTTTTTTGATATTAATAGCGGTGTTAATGTCCCTATCATGGATATTTCCACAATCAGGACATTGCCACTCTCTAATATCTAAAGTCAATTCAGAGTTATTATAACCACAAATATTACAGGTCTTTGAAGATGGCTCAAACATGCCAATTTTCAATATTGTTTTTCCAAGCCATTTTGCTTTATACATTAGTTTTTGTACGAAAGAGTATCATGCTGAATCACTAACAGCTTGAGCTAATTTGTGGTTTTTCTTTAATCCTTGTATGTTTAAAGTTTCTACAGCTATTGCTTGGTTTTCGCTGATTAACTGATTAGAAACTTTATGCTGGAAATAGTGACGTTG
>JBNAKO010000257.1:0-28761 GCA_049706495.1 Methanosarcina sp.
CCATTTTATACATTTTCTCGTAATCTTCCCCTTCAGTCATTATCTTAATATCTCCTTTTATCTGGTAACAGGCTTTAATTTCAGGCCCCCAAACATAGACTGAACCTCTGGGGTTTTCATCAAGATTTTTCCGGGTCTTAAGGAAGTAATTGTCTGCTATCCAGATTGTTTCTCCGTCTTCCTGCAACATACACAGGCCTATTGGTATTACATTTGGTTCTCCGGATTTGGATGCGGTTGCAAACGGGAAAATTTTCATTTTTGCAAAGTCTTCCTTCATCTCATCAGTTAATTTAACCATTTATTTTCACCCCTAAATTGGATTAGTTGTTAGTAATATAACTGCAATCCTTATATAACTTTGAATGTACAGAAATAAAAAGCACTTAATCTTATATAAAAGGAAGTAAATCAAATAAAAAATAAAAGAGGAATTAACAAAAAAGAAAATTTAATAAAAAAGAGATGGAAATAAAACTCAAATTGACTGCTTTCAGCATTTTAATATCTTATCCAGGAAATACTGATGAATTCGAAGATCTTCGGTTAATTCCGGGTGGAAAGCAAGTGCAAGCACATTTTCCTGTTCTGCAGCAATAATAAGATCTTCAAATTTCGAAAGCACACGCACCCCTGGTCCGCAGTTTACAATTCCTGGGGCCCTTATGAAAATCCCGGTAAACGGAGAATCCAGGATATCTACTTTAAGTTCTGCCTCAAAAGAATCCCTCTGCCTTCCAAAAGCATTCCTGTTAACCCTGGTATCCATAATCCCGAGCAGTTCCTGGCTTGTTTTCTCAACCTGCTCATCCCCCTCCTTTGCAAGCACAATCAAACCCGCACAGGTCCCAAGAATTGGAATTCCCTTTGCAGCCGCTTCCTTAATCTCGTCTGCAATCCCTTCCCTCGCCAGCAACCTGCAAAGCGTTGTACTCTCCCCTCCGGGAATAACAATTCCACTGCATTCCGGAACAATCCCTTTATGCTTTATGGCAACTACCTCAGCCTCTACCCCTCTCTCCTTAAGGGCTCTCTTTAAAGCATCAACATGCTCAGAAACCGCTCCCTGAATAGCGATTACACCTATTTTCATAAGAAACACCATTTTCCAGAACTGATCTTCATCCTTAAAATAAAAATATACAAAAATAAATTGAATTTACTCTTTTTCACACGTTACAGACTACTTTAAGAGCCTGTCAGAAAAAACCATTTTTTAAAATTAAATTTTACCCCTGTGTAAGGGGAGTTTATTTCTTAATTTTCAATTTGCTCATTAAAACCAGAAAAATAACTGATATTTTTCGAATTTTGGCCTTATCTTTGTTTATTTTTGTTACTTATTATACCCTTTAGTCCTCTTGAGCGAGCGAAGCGAGTGAAAAGGACACCCGTCCTCCCGAGACGGGACTCGGGCGAGGCGGAAATCGGGAATAACAATTCCGGCGGGATTACCAGCCTCTTTCCTGAAGGGCTTCCTCTATAGGAATCATATCTGCACAGATTCCTTTCATGCCTGCACCGACTCCTTTTGAGATTTCGGCAAGCTTTAAGGGGTTATCAAAGTTATTTACGGCTTCAACAACTGCTTTTGCCATTTTTTCCGGGTTTTCGGCTTTGAAAATTCCTGAGCCTACGAAGACTCCATCTGCTCCAAGGCGCATCATAAGGGCTGCATCTGCAGGGGTTGCAACTCCGCCCGCTGCAAAGTTTACCACAGGCAGGCGCTGCATTTTGGAAGTTTCCATTACAAGTTCAATCGGAGCTTCGATGTCTCTTGCAACCATTATTAATTCTTCTTTTGTTTTTCCTGCAAGGGCCCGGATTTCCCCCTGGATCTGCTTCATGTGTTTTACTGCCTGGCTGACATCCCCGGTTCCGGCTTCTCCTTTTGTGCGGATCATGGCTGCACCTTCGTTAATTCTGCGCAGGGCTTCCCCAAGGTTTCTGGCTCCGCAGACAAAAGGCACTGTAAACTGGGTTTTATCAATATGATAGAAAGGATCTGCTGGGGTAAGTACCTCGGATTCGTCTACCATGTCAACTCCAAGAGCTTCTAAAATTTCGGCTTCAACAAAATGGCCGATTCTTGCTTTTGCCATTACAGGGATCGTTACTGTGTCAATGATCTGCTGCACGATTTCAGGGTCTGCCATGCGGGCAACACCTCCTGCTTTTCGAATATCGGCAGGCACAGCCTGAAGGGCCATGACAGCAACGGCGCCGGCTTCCTCTGCAATTCTGGCCTGTTCCGGAGTTGTTACGTCCATGATCACACCTCCTTTCTGCATCCGTGCAAAACCCCTTTTTATAAGCTCGGTCCCGTGTCTTAATTTTTCAAAGTCCATAAATGTCATCCTCTTTTTTTGGTCTGGTCTATTGGAATAATTTATATTAATGAAATTAATGGAATAATTGTCTGGGAAATATCTTCTTGCAGATGAAATCGCTACTGTATGTAACCAGCTTAAATTAAGGATGCGATTCCAGTATTCTGCTCCTACAGTGAATTGTGAATACGCTCAATAGTTAAAAGCCTTATTTAAGTTATTCCTTAATAAAAAAATGCAAAACATATTAACGTGTACAAACCTGAAACAAATCTGAAATTTTTTCATTTCCCCCAAACGATTTTCAAGCTTTTAAATTAATTATTTTAGCTATTATATTATATGCTGTTTTAAATTAATGCTATTCATTTTAACTAAAAATCAATAAACTTATACGAACTGTTTATGGTTTAAGATTTGATTAACATTATCAATTTTTTATTCTTAGCTTCTATTGTTTAATTTCAATTACTATTTCAGTCTCTATATAATATATAAGATCCTCTCTTAGTCTTACGATATAAACTTTTCCAAAGGTCAGAGTAAAAACAAAATAAGAGCTCTTATTTTAGGGATATTTAGGATATTTTCAGAAATCCTTTAGACACATGTTTAAAAAGTGTTTTTTAAAGATACTTTCAGAAACATAATTTAGATGCATTTTTTAGATGCATTTTTTTATTATTTTTTCTTGATTTTTAATGAGGGATATAATAAAGAAATATAAAGAAGGTTTTATTTGGACTGGTTATAGAATACCACGAAGATCGGTTTAAATTACATATGTGTCCACATGATTTTTCCATTTATACGTTTATTTTTCAATTTTTGTATATAGGCCGAATTTCCTGCATATGACAACTGATATCCAGATTGTAGATGAAGGTATAAATGTTTTTAAAAATTCTAAAAGATTAAATTGTAAATAATTAATAACTCCTGCTGGTTCGAATATATATTTCAAAATAAGAGTTGAGATCCCAAAAAGCCCTAGAGCGATGAAAACTCTTATCAGGTTATGCATTGAATTTTCAGTTTCAACTGGGATACCTTTTCTAATAATAAGGAGATATGCAATATTTGTACCAAGAAGGAAGCCAGCAGTATCCGAACCTACAAGATTTAGCCCAGTTAAAAAGACCGGAAGAACAAACATAAAAATATAGAATAATAAATTTCTAGGCCTTAAGGCAAATTTAAAATTTTCTTTTTCGAAGAAAGCCTCTTTAAGGGGACTTTTGACAAAAAGAATAAAAATTCCCAGAAGAATTAATCCTAAAATAGCTCCCCCAATCACGTCCCCCAGAAAATGTCTTCCCAGATACATCCGTGAAAAAGCCATGGATATTATCATGAAAGGAATCATGAATTTAATTAACCTGTTATTAAAAAGAACTGCGGCTCCCCCCCATAAGGAAGTAGTAATAGCTACGTGTCCGGATGGAAACCCAAAAGGCGAACTCATAATGGAGTCTTGCAGGCGAAAGGCTTTGAGAATTTCATTGTTTGGAAGGCTGAGAATACCATCAGGCCAGTTACCCCTGAAAGGAGAAATATTCTTTGTCCCATATTCCAGATTAAGTACTCTGTTATCCACAAAATCAGGCCTTGGAAAAGCTACCAGTATTTTAAAAGCTCCTGTAATCAGGCCTGTCCAGATTAAAAGCTGGAACAGCAAGAAACCTTTTTTAAAATCTATACCAAAGGTTGTTGCAAGTATTAAAGCGACAAGAAATGCAGAAGAGCCCAATGTAGTTATAAGAATCATGAATATAGTAAGCCATTCATTGCCAAGCGATTGAAGATAAAGTATAGGTTCTGTCTGAAACATTGTAAAGCTCCCAAAAAAGCCCGTTTTTCCAGTCTAGGTTCTGAGTTTACTTTTTCACAGATACAGGTAAAAATTAAAAAAGGTTTTGTTTTTAGCCGGTTGTTTTTACTCTGTTGTTTTCAGTCAGTAATCCCTAAAATATATTCGTTAAATGAATTTTTTCGCAGAGAATTTATTCTTAGAAAATGCGAAATAAGATCTTTAAATAGAAATATCGGACCGAGGTAACTTAACCCTTTTACGCCTTAATGCCTTCTGGCTTTTTCAAAAAAATTAGCCTCCAGGATTTTATATTCCTTAGTATATAATTCTCTAATAATATATGCCAGGAAATTTATTTGATTTAATCTAATGTTCTAAATATTTTTAAAATTACTCCTGTTTAGAAAAATTTCTGCAGGCATTTTGGAACTCAGGACATTAAATAGGGAATCTTCTGGTGTATATCAAAGTGTAAATAGACAGGAATTGGAAGATATGAGGGGGAAAATCTTATGAAAAAATTATTTTTACTTTTGTTTATAGTATGCTTGCTTGGAGGTTCAGGCATTGCAGTTTCTTCTGGCAATGACCAGCTGGTTCAGGAACCTTCAAAGGTTATTCAGAATTCCACAATTAATCTTACAAATGAAAATAAGACATATGAGGCGTACACAGCGGCTCCTGCTAAAGAAGGGAATTATCCAGGGATAGTATTGATTCATTCCTTTAATGGATTCCAACCCGGTTATCAGAATATAGCGGATAAAATTGCAGCAAATGGATATGTAGTAATTGCTCCTTTCTGGCAAACTTATTCTCGCTCTCCTTCTGATATGGAAGTAAGAGATCTTATAAGAAATTCTGTAGCTTATCTTCAGGCGAGAGAAGATGTTAATCCTGAAGAATTAGGACTAACTGGCTTTTGTGCAGGCGGCAGATATACCATGCTTTTCCTGCCTGAAATCAAAGAATTTAATACTGGTGTAGCCTGGTATGGATTTCCTTATGCAGGTGAGACTGAAGGCCAACCAGAAAAGCCAGCCAGTGTGATAGGTCAACTTGATGCACCTCTGCTTATAATTCATGGCACGCGAGATCAGCCAAGTAACATTTCTGACATTTACAGATACACTGGAGAACTGGATAGAGCTGATAAATATTTTGAATTGAAAGTTTATCAAGGCCAGCCTCATGGTTTCATGATTACAGAGCAGGGCGAGCTTGAAGAAAACTTTGTTACACAGGATGCTTATAATGAAATGATAGACTTTTTCGATAGAACATTAAATAACTCGTCTAATAATTCAACAAATTTCCCATAATTAAGTAAACTCTGGATTATAAGTATCTTATATCCGGATCTTTGTCAATTGTCCAGAATATAAGTTTATTTAATTTAAAAAACTTTCAAGAATTTTTAATTTTTAGCAAATCTTTATTTTTTTAAGTAAAAGTATTTGTATTTTTCCCTGCACAGGGCTGTTTTTTTCATATTTTATCTTTGATTTTTTATTATTATAGAAAGTATTTATAACTTTAGAACTCCCGAATGTGTTTTTTCAGAAAAAAGATATATATTTAATTCTTATTATTAAATGTTAATTTATACCAGGCAAGAAATATGGTAAATTCACTTTCACATCTGGGAGTTGGGCTTCTTATAGCTCTGGCCTTAGGCCTGAAAGGAAACAGGCTTAAGGTCGTGGCTTTTCTTTCAGTATTTCCTGACCTTGATGTTATTTTTTATTCTGCATTTATCTCTGTTAGCCACAGCCTGAGTCATGAAACAAGAAACCAGCTTTTTTATCTGTTCGGACACAGGGAATTCATGCATTCCCTGCTTTTCATCTTATTAGTCACTCTTTTTATCTGGTTTAAAACAAAGGACTGGCTTTTTACAGTTGGAGGCTTTCAGGCTATTTTTTCCCACAGTTATCTGGATTATGTCACAACCTGGAAAATGCGCCCCCTTTATCCTTTCAGTACGGACGCATCGGTTATGGGGGCTGTTTATTTCTTTGACCCTCTTTTAAATTTGCTTCCTTTATTACCTGTTTTAATTGTCATTGTAATAAATCTGGGACACAGAGGGATATTAAAAGGGAAATTAAATGATTTTTGTACGGCAGTATCCAGAGTTGATGATAAAATTTATGCTTCACTTACGCTTATGCTTGTAGTCTGGCTGACTTTCATGCCCGTTTCAAAAGGTTTTTTAATAAATCATATTTCAGGAACCGAAGAAGCTGAAATAAGTTACCAGAATACCTATCAGGAATCTATGAATAAGTTTGTAACTGCTTATTCTTTTAATTCGACTCATTACAAGGTTCTGAAAATCAGTTATTTTTCAGGGATTGAAGAAAGCGCATACGTTGAGAAAGTCTCAGTGAACGGCAATATCCCGGAAGCTTCGGATTACATTGAAAAAGCAGAAGATCTTTATAAAGAAGGGGTCCCACAGGAAATTGACTATCCTGTTTATTCAGTGTCAAAAAATGATAACTCTATAACCGTCATCCTGAGTGATGCCAGAAATCCCTACGCTGAAAACTGGGCATATTTCAAATCATATTATAAATTTATCTTTAATACCGAGAATGAAGAAACTTCAAAAAAACCTGATTATGAGGTTTATGCAAGCGTTCAGGGAGATCCTGAGACAAAACTTAGCCGAAACTGGTTTGGATAAGGAGGGTCACTAACTATAGTCTATTTTGCACAATCAATACGTGATGCGGCTAAAAAATGCTAAAAATGATATTGATTAAAGCTGAATGTTAATGCAATCTGGATATTGTATTTTTTCCCTGCAAATACTTTTTTCGCAAAAACATTCCGAAAAATAGAGCATAAAACATACAGAAATAAAATATCAAGAAAATTTCTTAAATTATTTTACTTAAAATATTGTCCCTGTTGAATTTTGTTTTTCCACTGTCGCCTCCATTCACTATAATCTCTATACAGTTATTATCTCAATTCAAAACTATTATCTTAACTTAATTATATTTAGCTAAAAAATATTTTTCTTAATTTCCCTGCAGGATTTTAGATTTATCAATTAATTTATATAATATAAGTTAAATATTATGGGCTGCCTAAACCCGAAATTTATTTCAATAAATAGTTTGATGAAATCCTCGAATGTTAATACGTTCTCAGATGTTAAAAGATTTTCATATGTTAAAAACTCTCACATATTAATAAATCTTGGATTATCACTTTAGATTTACAATTATTAAAAAGTCAAATTAGGTTTATTACCTAATGATTATCATATTATCTAAGTGCAAAATCATAATTAACTTAACACGGGTTTAAGCCTGGTTTCTTAATAAAAAATGAGATTAAATACGGAAAAAACACATGGTAAATACACTTTCACATATTGGGGTTGGACTGCTTCTTTCCTATGCTCTTGGGCTTAAAGGAAAAAAGAGATTAGGCCTGGTATTTTTATCTTTGCTCCCGGACCTTGATTATTTTACATACTCGATATTTACTCTAATTAGCGGCAGTGTAAGCCATGAAGCACGAAATCAGCTTTTTTATTTACTCGGACACAGAGAGTTTACTCATTCTATTTTTTTCGCTCTCCTCATTGCGCTTTTCATCTGGATAAAAACAAAAGATAAGACTTTTACTCTGGGAGGATTTCAGGCAATTTTCCTGCATACTTTGCTGGATATTACCACAACCTCTAAAATGAGAATATTCTATCCGTTTAATATAGAAGCTTCAGCCCTCAGAGCAATTTATTCACTTGATCCTGTCATAAATTTTCTTCCATTAGCAGCTTTGCTTATTGTAGCAGCCGAATACGCAAAGAAATATAATATTTTAAATTCGGGAAGTGCAGATAGAAATACTAAAGAAACTGCAAACAGCAATATCTCAAAATTATCAAATTTATCAACCCTAAATATATTAAACATTCGAAGCATCTCAAATATTTTAAATATTTTAAATATCTCAAATGCTTCGACACTTACAGCAAATGGGAATCCGAATTTCAGTATTTTAAATTCGACAGTAAAAAGGATATGGAGCCTTAAAAATAGGGATATCTGGGATCGAAAACTCAATAATGTGGATAGAGACCTTTATGAAAATTCTCTGAAAAAAATAGACTGGCTGCCTCAAAACAGTTGGCTGAACCAGTTAAACAGTTATCTGAATAGAAATGAGAGAAAACTGTATGCTTCAATAATTTTAATTCTTCTGCTCTGGATTACAGTATTTCCTCTTGCGAAAATATTCCTGATAAACCATATATCTGATACCGAAGGTACAAAGATCAGTTACAAAGATACTTATCCGATATCCCCGGGCAAATTCCTTGCAGCCTATTCTTATGATAATACCCAGTACAAACTTTTAAAAGTGAGCTACTGGGGAGGCATTGAAGAGAGTTTTTACGTTGAAAAAATCTCTGTTACAGGGGATTTTCCTGATGGATTAATATATGCTGAAAAAGCCGGGGAGCTCTACAGTAAATCAGTCCCTCAGGCGATCGACTACCCTGTTTACTCGGTTTCCGAAAAGGGCGAATCTGTAACCGTAATTTTAAAGGATGCCAGAAATCCCTATGTAGATAAATGGCCATACTTTGACACTGTATACAGGTTTGTTTTTGATAAGAAAACAGGAGAATATGAAGTCTATGAGAGTCATTATGGAAGAGCAGAAAAGAAGCTTGATAAAAATTATTTTGAGTAATTTCGAGTTATCGAAATTCCATTAAACAAATAATTAAGTAAATGTTTAATTTTCTTAATTTTTAGTTAATTTTCAATTTCTATGACTTTGATTCTCTATAACTTTGATTCTATACTTTCTGTTTTCATAATACTGACTAAGCGACTGCTGCTTGAGAAGCAGGAAAATTTTTTGTTCGTAAGGACAAGTTTACACAGTAAAAGAAAATACTGATAAATAAAAATGCCATTTGAGAAAACAGACTATGACAAAATAATATTTAATTAAAATCTGTTGTTTAAAATACAACTGAAATATAGTTAAAATATAGTTAAAGTATATAATTAAGATACTTAATTAAAAAAATATTTGTTTTCCAGTTGCGTTTGTAAAACGGAGAGTGAAGCGCAACCGGAGTTTTACATATATTCAAAATAATCCGGAATTTGAAGAGAATTCGAGGATAATCCGAAATAATCCGAAAATTATCTCTTCTGGACTTTCTTGAAATAATTATCAATTTCTTCCCAGTTAATTATATTCCAGAAGCCTTCTATGAACTTGGCTCGATCGTTCTTGTAATCAATATAGTAAGCATGTTCCCAAACATCCAGGTCCATTAGAATGGGATAATCAGGAACCACATTTACATTATGCTTTTCAATCTGCAAAATCATAAGCCTGTTAGTATCGCCGCAAAAGGTTAATGCAGCCCAGCCTGAACCTTCTACTGTTAAGGCGACCTGAGAAAACTCTTTTTTAAACCTTTCAAAATTCCCGAAGTTTTCTTTTATAGCTTCAGCCAGTTCGCCTACAGGTTCTTTACTTGCATTACTTTCAGGAGTCATCTCCCACCAGAAATAATCGTGAAGGACATGCCCTCCAAGGTTAAAGGCAAGAGACTTTGCAGCGGACTTATAATCGAAATCCGTTCCGCTAGTTCTTGCTTTATCCATCATCTCTATAAGGGAGTTCGCATTGGTTACATAAGCCTGATGATGTTTATCATGGTGTATACGCAGTTGCTCTTCGGAAATATAAGGTGCAAGATCCCCATAGCCATATTTTAAAGGCGGTAATTTGTATAATTCTTTAGCCATATGTATCATACCCTCTTTATTTATTTGTTTTACAGGATTTATTCCAGGAGCTTAAATAAATGGAAGTAATTGTACATGAGCTTGATTTGTATTTTGTAGAAGATTAAATATAATGCCCAATAAAAATTCCATCTTAAATCCTGCTATTTAATTTCCCCTAATTATTTTAAGAAAATCTCTCAATTGTTTTATCGCAGACTGTTCTTTTTAATAATTCTTTACCTATTCGAAAGCATATTAAATTGCCATTTGCAATTCTAAATGCAGAATATAGTTATACTTCACATCTATTTAAAGGTAAAAGATATAAATTTATTATATTTTTTGTTGAAATTTATTTGAGATACAAAAAATATTGTATTTGTTTTCCTGTACTGGCTATAAAGTACACAGAAATTTATTTCGTATCTCAAGCTCTTATCTCAATATCTTTATTCTCTCAATACTTACAGAAAAGATCTAAGTAAAATTATATCATCAATAATAATATATAAAAAAGCGTTCATATTTACTGGAAAGATCCGTTTGTCTGTACCTTATTTTTTGGACTAAACGCGAGGACACTTTGATTTAACACCTTCTTACTGAAATGCCCACAATACGGGTTTCAGAAAAAGCATTTTAATTGACGATAACTCACAAATAAATGGGGATGGGGAATTAAAATGACTGTAGAAGAAAACCTGCAATTAATGACAACGCTGGATGATGCATGGAACTCCCAGGACTGGGATACATTCGATAAACGCCACTCCGAAGAAACTGCTGTTTATTGGCCAGGACAACCAGAGCCAACGAGAGGAAGAAAAGGACACCGAGAAGAAGCTATAAAGTTTTTCAAGACATTTCCGGATAATCACGTTGGGAATAGACCTTATAAAGTACTTTTTGGCCAGGGAGACTGGACCTGTTCAATTGCCACATTTACAGGCACAATGAAGGGCCCTATGAAAGGAGCTGATGGAAAAGAGATTCCGCCTACGAACAAAAAATTTGAGGTGGAATTCTGCACGGTTGCTCACTGGAAAAATGGCGAGATTATTGAAGAGAGGCTTTTCTACGATCTTGTTGGATTGATGAGACAGATTGGCCTTATGTGAGAAGAAAAAGAGTAGCTATAAAAATAAAGTTTCGATGAATCGGAAAACTCCCAGGTATCTAATTACTTGAAGAATCTCTTGAAAATCTCATTTACTTGAAAAGCCCACTGAATTTCAAGCGGAGCTTTCTGTAAATAAATAACCGCATTTTTGGCATAACTTTTTTAAACTTTCTTATTTATCTTTCCTTTAATACATTCTTCCTTTGACACATCCTTTAAAAAGATAAATATTTTATATATTTTTCAGAATCAAGGAGAAATAAATGGTAAACTCACTATCCCACCTGGGATTTGGCCTTCTAATTGCCCTTGCTCTTGGCTTTAAAGGAAAAAAACGTAATTCTCTGGCGTTTTTAGCAATACTTCCTGACCTGGATTTCATCCCATACCTTATTTTCGCGCTCGTAAGCGACAGTGTAAGCCATGAAACGAGAAATCAGCTTTTTTACCTTTTCGGCCACAGGGAATTCATGCATTCCATCCTTTTTATTGTGCTCGTCACAGTTTTCCTCTGGGTAAAAACAAAAGACCTTCTTTTTGCACTTGCGGGCTTTGCAGCTATTTTTTCCCATGTTTATCTTGATTATGCAACAAGCTGGAAAATGCGCCCTTTTTACCCTTTCAGTACTGAAACATCCACTATGGGAGCAGTCTATTTCTTTGACCCTCTAGCAAATATTCTGCCTTTGATTCCTATCTTTATTGTACTTATAGGATATCTGAAAAGCAAAGGAAAACTGAAGGGAAAATTCGAGAATCTCTGTGCCTTTGCTTCAAAAAACAATAAAAAGCTTTCCAGAGCTTTAATAGTCATTCTTGTTTTCTGGCTTGCCCTGCTTCCAGTTGCAAAAATATTCCTTGTAAATTATGTGTCCCAACTTGAAGGAAATAGAATTAGCTATCAGGATACTTATCCTTCAACTCCTGGAAATTTTATCACTGCATATTCATACAACGCTACCCACTACAAAATTATGGAAGTAAGCTATTGGTCAGGAATTGAAAAAAGTGATTATATCAAAAAAATAAATACGTCCAGCATAACCGAAAACCCTTCAGACATTATTTCTTATGTTGAAAGAGCTGGAAAGCTTTACAGCACAGCCTTACCTCAGGACGTTGATTTTCCCACGTATTCGGTTTTTGGAAATAATAGTTCTGTAACAGTTAGTATAACTGATGCAAGGGATCCATATGTCAAATACTGGGCTTATTTTGATACAGCCTACAGGTTCGTTTTTGACACTAAAAGTGAAGAATATACAGCATATGCAAGCATACGCGGAACCGAAGAACAAAAGCTGCCAGAAAATTATTTTGGAGAGACCTGAAAAGTTATTAGATTTATTTCAAAATTAGCTTGATATTTTTAAATCAAGACAAAAATTAGACCCAACAAATAGCAAAAGAAGCGATTATTGGCTTCTTATAGAATCATTAAATTTTACTTCAAATTTTAATTCAATATTAGTATTCGAGGTGGATAGCTTATTTATAATATAGGCTATTGGAAGTTCTTTATTTGTCGTGTTAATAGGATTGTTAGTTTTTCCCATGTTATTCTGCACTTTAATAATTGAAATTATATTCTTCCTGCAAAATAAAATATTTAAATGGAATGGTATTTTATTATTAATAATAATATAGTTATTATAATTATTGTAAATCAAAATTAATTTTAAATTAAATTCGAATTAGTGAAAAACTATTGCTTCTATATTATAGAGTTAAATTCCTAATTACTGTTTCTTTATTAATTTAATAATATTATCACATTTATAAGAATGTATCTTATTTTAGGCAAAAAGTTTCACATTAATGGGATATGATGGAGACAGTATACAATTTTCAATCTGAATATAATTATAGAACTGCTAAAGACTTATCTAACAAAATACTAACATAAACCGATTCTCCAAAATAAGGTTCGTAAAGATTTTTAAATTTAATTTTCAAGTGATATAAGTTTTAAAAATTGCTTATCTACAGGTTAAGAGATTATTTTGAATTTTTATTAATAGAGATACATACGAGGGAGCATATGGCGGGAGTAATCAAAAGCAATAAAAAACTATACACAAAATGCATTAAAATTATCAAACAGGATGAAATATATCTCTTATCCGGGATATTTCATTTATCCGAGCTGAATTTGATCCATACTGGAGGCAAGCTATGATTGTTACAGAATGGCAGGCCAGGCACGGCCTTTCAGCTTCACAATACCAGCAGGAATTCGATCTCCTTGTATCTCAGGGTTATCGTCTGGTTAAAGTGTCAGGTTACCCTGAGAATAATGAGGCTCGTTTTGCCGGAATCTGGCAGAAAAGAGGAGGAAATCGGTGGCAGGCAAAGCATGGAATTTCCGAAGCCGCTTACCAGCAGGCAGTTACTGAACTTGACACACAGCGATATCGGCCTACACATGTGTCAGTGTTCACAATTGGAGCTCAACATTTTTTTTCTGCAATCTGGGAACAGGAAAAAGGCTTGCCCTGGCTTGCTAGGCATGGACTTACTTCAACCCAGTACCAGGAACTTTTTAACGAACTTTCAGACCAGGGCTGGAGGCTGCGATGCGTATCTGGATATGAGGTGGGAGGCGAAGCCAGATATGCTTGCATCTGGGACCTTTACTCAGGCCCGGCCTGGGCTGCCAGGCATGGATTGAATGCTGAAGAATACCAGCAGGCATTTGATAAACTAAACAGACAGGGATTTCGATTGATTCAGGCAATCGGATATACAATAAGAGGAGAACCGAAATTTGCTGCTGTCTGGGAACAATCTCCAGGCCACAGCTGGAGAGCCAGGCATGGAATCCCGGCTGCGGAATACCAGCAAGAATTTAACGCTTTAGCTGCCCATAATTTCCGGCTTGTAGATTTAAGTGGATATGCATCTGGCTCATCTGCGGCTTTCACAGCAGTCTGGGAAGATGCTTCGGCCGACAGCCCGAATATAGACGCAGTTAGCGCCAGAGTAATTCCTTTTATGCAAAAATGGGCTGTTCCCGGAATTTCGCTTGCAATTGCAAGGTCTGGAAATTTGATCAGTACTCGCTGTTTTGGATATTCTAATCCTATTACTCGTGAAATTGTAACTCCGACTACAAAGTTCCGAATTGCAAGTATTGCAAAACCGATCACGTCATCAACAATTTTTAGATTAATAGAACAAAATCGGCTCTCGTTAACAGACTTCATTTTTGGTCCGGGTGTGCTCCTGGATACGCAGTATGGGACTCTGCCTTACGGGCCAAACATCACGAATATCACTCTCCAGCATCTTCTTGAACATACATCAGGCGGATGGCCGAATGACAGCAATGACCCCATGTTCCAGCAAAAAAATCTGACACTTGGGGATTTTATCTCCTGGGTGCTGGATAACCGCCCCCTGATTGATGTCCCTGGGAATGCTTATCGATACTCGAATTTTGGCTACTGCCTGCTTGGAAGAGTAATAGAAGCAGTTACCGGGCAAACTTATGAGGACGCTGTTCGAAATTTGATTCTTCTTCCCTCAGGGATAACACAGATGACAATTGCAGGAAACACAGCATCTGATCGGCAGTACCCTGAGGCTATGTATACAGGCGTGGACCTTCAAGCTCCATATGAACTGCCTGTCCAAAGAATGTATTCTCATGGAGGATGGATAGCTACACCTACCGATTTAATCTGGTTTGTACTGCATGTAGATGGTTTTGCAAATCCAGCTGATGTTTTACAGGAAGATACTGTGACGGATATGGCCACACCTTCGGCAGCAAATCCAAATTATGCGAGGGGATGGACTGTTAATACTGCAGGTACCTGGTGGCATGATGGAACTCTTTCAGGAACACAATCTATTCTCGTTCGGACAACAAATCAGCATGCATGGGCTGCGGTTTGCAACACGGGAAATCCAGGCACCCAGCTTGCCTTGGATCTTGATATGCTTATGTGGCAGATAGATTCAGTAATTTAATCCTGTGTAACAAATAACAGAAAAAAAATTAAATTAAAAAAATCAAAGCTAAATGCAAAAAAATAAAAAGTAAAAATAAAAAATAATGCCCAGCAACTTTCAGATCTGAGACTTGAATCTTAAATAACCTTTAAAAGGAACAAATCACAAAGTATTTTCGTTATTTTAAGTGAAGTTTTAAGTGAAGAAGATTCTTCACTCAGATTTATTCAATCTTCTTCAACTTCTATTTCTTCAGCGTCCAATTCTTCGAAATCTTCCGGTTCGTCTATATTTTCGAAATTCTCAGAATCTTCAACTTCGTCAAACTCGGAGTCTTCAAAGGCATTAATTTCTTCCGTTTCTTCGGGGTCAACAATTAAGCCTTCAGTCCCTTCGGCTGATTGAAGGGCTCCTGAGGTTTTTTGAGCTTTGAAGGCTGAGAGTTTGATTTCTTTTTCAGCTTTTCCGTTTTCGATTCGGGCAATCCCTGCAACTGTGTCTCCAGAGTTAAGGTTCATGAGCCTTACACCCTGAGTATTTCTACCCTGGATAGAGATTTCTTTTGCCGGGATTCGGATAATTATGCCTTCCGAACTTGTAAAAATTAGTTCATCACTGTCGGCTACAGACCTCACTCTCGAAACAGGGCCGTTTCGTTCATTGGTAACGATTGTAATTACACCTTTTCCGCCACGGCGGTGGGCTGGATACTGGGAATATTCAGTACGCTTTCCAAAGCCGTTTTCAGTTATGGTCAAAAGGGTTGTATGCTCGTCAACGAGGTCGATGCTAACTACTTCATCTTCAGGGCCTTCAAGGGTCATGCCGCGGACACCTCTTGCAGTTCGGCCCATTGGACGGACATCTTCTTCAGAGAAGCGAATGGCTTTCCCTTTTCTTGAGACCATGACTACTTCTTTTTTGCCATCGGTAAGCAAAACTCTTACCAGTTCGTCGTCTTCGTCAAGGCTAACTGCAATTATACCTGCCCTTCTTGAGTTTTTAAACTCGGAAAGAGGAGTTTTCTTAATTGTACCTGCCCTTGTTGCCATTAGCAGATAGCAGTCTTCGGTAAACTCTTTTACAGGAATCATGGCATTGACTACTTCACCTTCCTGAAGTTCCAGAAGGTTTACTATTGCCTTACCTCTTGACTGGCGGGAGCCTTCAGGGATCTCATACACTTTTTGCCAGTACAGCCTGCCAAGGTTCGTAAAGAAAAGGATATAATTATGGGTTGACGAAATGAACAGGTTTTCTACGAAATCTTCTTCTTTCATCTCCATGCCAATTATCCCTTTGCCTCCGCGACGCTGCATAGTGTAGGTACTGAGCGGAATTCGCTTTATGTAGCCCCCATTGGTAATTGTCACAACTACTTCCTGTTCATGGATCAGGTCTTCATCTGTAACAGTCTCAGCAGCCTGTACGATTTTTGTCCTGCGAACATCTCCGTATTTTTCCCTGAGTTCAAGAAGCTCATCTTTGATAATTTCGTACTTAAGTTCGTCGCTTTCAAGAATCTTATTAAGTTCGGCAATTAGTTTTATGAGGGCTTCGAGTTCTTCAAGGATCTTCTGAGTTTCGAGGCCTGTCAGGCGCTGCAGCCGCATTTCAAGGATAGCTTTTGACTGGATTTCGTCAAGAGCAAAGTTTTCCATAAGGCCCTGCTTTGCTTCATCAGCATTTGCCGAGGCTTTAATTAAGGCTACAACTTCGTCTATATTATCCAGAGCAATTTTCAGGCCGTTAAGGATATGAGCCCTTTCTTCACTCTTTCTAAGGTCATAAAGGGTTCTTTTCTGGATTATTCCCATCCTGTAATTGAGGTAAATTTCAAGGAGTTGTTTCAGGTTGAATTCTTTTGGCTTTCCGTCTATAAGCGCGAGATTAATTACCCCAAAACTGGTTTCCATCTGGGTGTGCTTGTAAAGCTGGTTTAAAATAACTTTAGGATTTGTGCCTCTGGAAAGCTCGATAACAACTCTTATTCCATCCCTATCTGACTCGTCACGCAGGTCGGAAATTCCCATAATGGTTTTTTCCCTGACAAGCTGCGCAATATTTTCGATCATACGGGCTTTGTTTACCTGATAAGGAAGCTCGGTTACAATAATTTGATGCCTGTCTCTTTTCAATTCCTGAATTTCGGCGACAGCCCTGATTTTTATTGGGCCTCTCCCCGTATTGTATGCGGATTTTATGCCTGCTGTCCCGAGAATATGAGCCCCTGTAGGAAAATCCGGGCCTTTAATTACAGTCATGAGTTCGGGAATTGTAATTTCCGGATTTTCAATAAGCATTAAAATCCCGTCAATTACCTCACTTAGATTGTGAGGCGGCATGTTAGTTGCCATTCCCACTGCAATACCTGTAGATCCGTTAACAAGGAGGTTTGGAAGCTTTGCAGGAAGCACTTCAGGCTCTTCCATGGAACCGTCATAATTCGGCCTGAAAGGTACAGTTTCCTTTTCAAGGTCTGCAAGCATTTCTTCGGCAATCCTGTCCATGCGCACTTCAGTATAACGCATGGCTGCAGCCGAATCTCCGTCTATCGATCCAAAATTACCCTGTCCGTCAATCAAGGGATAACGCAAAGAGAAATCCTGAACCATGCGTACAATACTGTCATAGACTGCAGAATCTCCGTGAGGGTGGTATTTACCAAGTACATCTCCCACTACACGGGCTGATTTTTTGTAAGGCTTGTCATGAGTAATGCCTGCCTCTTTCATGGCAAAAAGGATTCTGCGGTGTACGGGTTTTAACCCATCACGGGAATCAGGCAGGGCTCTTCCGACAATTACACTCATCGCATAATTGATGTACGAGCGTTTCATCTCGCTGTCAATAAGAATAGGTGTAACTCCTTTCCTTTCAAGCTCAGGTTCTTCGTCTGGATCTTCTACAGGAGTTTCTTCCAGTTTTTCTTCTGGCCTTTCTTCCAGATCTTCTTCCTTTAAATCCGGGCTTACCCTAGATTCTAAACCCATTCCGGCTTCTAAGGCTTTTTCCGGCCCTAAACCTATTTCGGACTCTGAGGTTTTCTCAGATCCCCTGCTTTCTCCTTCGAAATCAGGATTTCCATTTTCCAAATTCCGGTTTTCAGAATTCTTGTTCTCAGGATTTTCTTCTTCTGAGTTCTCATTTTGCTCGTTTGAGATAAGGGTAGTTTGATAAAATTTCTTCATTTCTGCATCAGATGTATTTTCTTCTTCGTGTTTTGCCATTTTTACCACCTCAGATATCCAGATCCACAACCTCTTTTGCGTGTGTCTCTATGAAGCTCCGGCGTGGTTCGACTTCGTCTCCCATGAGAATCCTGAAAATCTCATCGGATCGAATCGCATCCTCAAGAGTCACCTGTAAGAGGGTTCTGGTCTCAGGATTCATTGTGGTTTCCCAGAGCTGTCCGGGGTTCATTTCTCCAAGCCCTTTATACCGCTGGATTGTGAGGCCTTTTTCTCCGATTTCCTTTTTCTTTTCGTTCAGTTCCCTATCCGAATACACGTAATAGTCTGCTTTTCCTTTCTTTATGCGATAAAGAGGAGGCTGGGCAATGTAGACATATCCGGCATCAATTAAAGGCCGCATATAACGGAAGAATAGAGTGAGGAGAAGGGTTCGGATGTGGGCTCCGTCTACATCGGCATCAGTCATAAGGATAACTTTATGATAGCGGGCATTTTCAAGTTCAAAATCCTCGCTGACCCCTGTGCCTATGGCTGTCACCAGAGAAACAACTTCATTATTTTTCAGGATTTTTGCGAGCCTGGCTTTTTCTACGTTAAGAATCTTGCCACGTAAGGGGAGAATTGCCTGGAAGCCTCTGTCTCTGCCCTGTTTTGCCGAGCCGCCTGCAGAATCTCCTTCTACAACATAGATCTCACAGGCTGCAGGGTTCTTTTCGGAGCAGTCTGCAAGTTTTCCTGGCAGGGTACTGACTTCAAGAGCGTTCTTTCTCCGGGTTAGTTCCCTTGCCTTTTTTGCGGCTTCTCTTGCTCTCTGGGCAAGAAGGGCTTTTTCAAGGATGACATTTGCAACTTTGGGGTTTTCTTCGAAATATTCGGAAAGCCCGTCAGTTACAAGGGAGTCGACTATTCCTTTTACATCGCTGTTTCCAAGCTTTGTTTTGGTCTGCCCTTCAAACTGGGGTTCCATAAGCTTGACACTGATGATTGCAGTAAGCCCTTCTCTTACATCATCACCGGTAAGCTTTGCTTCTTCCTTGGCAAGTTTGTTAGCTTTAATATAGTCGTTTGCAACCCTTGTAAGGGCAGTTTTAAACCCGATAATATGAGTTCCGCCTTCATGCGTATTGATCTTGTTTGCAAAAGAGTACACATTTTCATTATAACCATCTGTATACTGCATTGCAATTTCTACTATCATATCATCTTTTTGACGTTCGAAGTAGATCGGTTTTTCATGAAGACGCTGTTTTTTCCTGTTTAGATACTCCACAAATGCAACAATTCCGCCTTCATAGCTGAAGGTTTCAGCCTGCCCTTCAGGGTCTCTTCGATCTTCAAGAGTGATGGTTATGCCCCTGTTCAGGAAAGCAAGTTCTCTCAATCTGTTGGAAAGAATATCATATTCAAAATCAGTTGTTTCAAAGATTTTTTCATCGGGCTTGAAAGTTGTTTTTGTGCCTGTGGTTTCTGAAGTGCCTATTTCCTGGACTTCGGCTTCGGGTTTCCCACGGATATATCGCTGGAAATATTTTTTTCCACCTCTTGAGACTTCAACTTCCAGCCATTCCGAAAGTGCGTTTACAACGGAAACCCCGACTCCGTGAAGCCCCCCGGATACTTTGTAGGTATTTTTATCGAATTTTCCGCCTGCGTGCAGCACAGTCAGGACAACCTCAAGGGCTGATTTCTTATGCACAGGATGGGGGTCTATGGGAATACCTCTCCCATTGTCCAGGACTGTTACACTTCCATCAGGGTTGATTGTAACATCTATCCTGGAACAGAAGCCTGCAAGAGCTTCATCAATACTGTTGTCTACCACTTCGTAGACTAGGTGGTGAAGCCCGCGGCCATCCGTGCTCCCTATGTACATGCTAGGACGTTTCCGGACAGCTTCCAGGCCTTCAAGCACCTGGATACGCGAAGCGTCGTAAACCTGTTTATCACTCATTTTGGTTTATTCTCCGTAAAAATCTGATAATTTTTTTAGGTTTGATAAATTGTATAAACTTGAATTTGACTTACCTAACATTCTTGTCTTTTTTTAAAATTCGCAGGGAAACTTTTGTTAAAATAAATCTTAGAAATCGTGTCAATTTTGTAAGCCTTTACATTTATCTTTTTAATTTTATAAATAATTATTATTTTTTTCTACCACGAACCAAATTCAATATGCGCTCATACATTTTAAGCCTTTAGGTTCCCTGAAAATTGAGCAAGATTTTCGGGCAAAATTTCCCTGAAAAATAGAATTTTTGGCATAAATTTGAGCTAAAAAACGCACTTTTCATCCTAATTTTTTAATATGTCTCAAAGTAAAATAAATCTTTCCTGTTGTAACAGGAATTTTTTGATTTTTCCCATTGATTTGTATGGAAGTCGCGGCATTTTGGGCCTGTTAATCAATAATATATTTTAGAATTAATAAATTAAATTTAATCAATTTCAGGTTTTAAATGCGGGAAAATTAATATATTAAGGATTAATATAAAAATATTTTTAGAGAATATTCAAATGAGAATTAGTTCTGTGAAACAATTACTATTAGAATCAGTTGTAAATTGAGATTACTGATTTTAGAAAAAAATTAGACAAAAATTCTAATAAATATATAAATTTACTCATTTATTATATTATTTATGTTTTTTATGCATCAGTTGCCATATTGCGAATATGACTAATTATTTACTTTCTTAAAATAGGGAAATCTCTATCATTACTAACAATGAAGTCCTTTTCGATACCTTCACTAATCGCTTTTTTATGTTTTTATACAGCTATTGATATGTTAGACAAAAATTTATTATAGTTATTTAATGATTATACAACTTACGCACTTGAGATTTAAAATCATGATCAATAGACATCACTATTAAACCGCGCTTTAGACCGTTGGAGGTTTAACTCCGTTGATTATTCAGTTCAACCGCATAAGTCCTAGATTATTTATTTTGACAGGCTTCTGAGGTTGTATCTATTTGTGCACTTTCCTGCTTCATAATTTTGAGTTCCCCGTTAAAGCCACCATTCAAATCTAAGATATCTTCTGAGTGTACCGGCTTGAACCATTTTTGTGCTATGTATGTAGGTATCACTGCACTTGCAACAACTACACCAACAAGGATTGAATATTGAACGTTATCAATATAGCCTGCCGTAAGTCCAAACACGCTCGCTATCGTGCCAAATGTTAGTCCAGTACTCATCAAAAGAGTTGTATACATGCTCCCGCCAGGTATGTACTTCTTCGCCAGAAAGAATACGCCAACGAACTTCATAACAATCTTAATAGTAAATAGGGTAACGAAGATCCCGAAAGCCCCTATAATTAAAGGTACAGATATTTTCATACCACCAACGATGAAGAATATAGGTGTGATAACAGCATAAGCTACCGTTCTAAGGCGATTCCTAACTTCTTTAGTTTCCGAAGTCTCTGTGAAGTGCCTGGACATCAGTAATCCTAAAACAAACGCAGGCAATACAGCCTGACCATCTCCCAGATTCGCAAAATACATGAATATTAACAACAGTAGCAAAAGATATTTGATCTCGGGTTCAATTACTTTGTTCTTTAGCAGAGGATTATGGAAAACATAATGGGAAAATTTTACTGCAAAGTAAATGACAATTAATGACACTACAATGAACACTGATGTGTATATTGTTGGTTTAACGAATAAAATACTTAACGCAATGGCTGTACCCATATCTGTGAAAAAAGTAGATGCCATCAAAATCTTGCCAACCTGCGTTCTTGACAGACCAGTCTCAACAAGTACTGAATATACAACTGCGAGGGAAGTTGTTGATAACGCAGTTCCAGCGATTAGTGATGCCTGCAGACTCCAGCCAGCCAGATAATATGTGAAAAGAAAAACACCGATGAATGGGGCCGCAAAAGACATAGTTCCTATAAGAAAAGATTCCTTGAACTTTTCTCGCATCAGCTTTGTATCGATCTCCGTCCCAGCAAGAAATGTTAGGATAATACCACCGAAGGTAGCAATAAAAGTCATCCATTCTTCAGTCTGAAGTATTCCCATATTACCTGCCAGCGCTCCAATAATTAGCTCGATAATAGCTACTGACAGGCCTAGCCTCAAAGAGATATACTTGAAAGTAAAACTAAAGTACCTGTAATAAGTGGAATCATATCCGCTTGCATGAACTGCCTCCATATATGGTAGGAGTCATCAGCTAAACAAGCGGTTTGAGGCAGACTCCATTGCCTTTATGCAAAATCTCTGCATCCTACATAATATTTATGATTTCATGTATTTTTGTGTGACGGCTTTATCCAAATCATGAATTAAATTATTAGTCCTAGGCTAAACAATAGCTACGTTTTAATAAAATATAGCTGTTTTCTGATTTTCATGGACTGAAAATACAGAGTTGGATTTTTGCAGTTAAATACAATCAGTTCTATCCATTCTAGTATCAATTTGCATAAACTGTAAAGAACGAATAATATTCATAAACAATAGTGTTTGAATATTTGGATACAGTATTTATTCATGAAAGAATATCAATAGGATACGTCGCTAGCTTGCAACTGGAATGGAAAACTTCCCCAAGAAACATTGTAATATAACTGCTTTTTTTAGCTACATTTGTATTGAAAACGGAACTGAGTCGAATATACTCGGCTTTATTTTTTACCTCAAATATGTAAGTCCTGTACTCACTATAAATAACTAGTCAGATATTGGAAGCTGTCGGAAATCCTTTAAATTTTTCCGGTACGCACATAATTACCCCATTTTTCGACTTCTCTCATGCATTGAAACTCCAATCCATAAGAAGAGTACAGTAAAAATGATTATTCCAAAGATATCTATCATCGGCCCATAGAACGAATTTCCAGTCATCGAGTACTGTATCATATCTTTGGCATATGTTAAAGGGGATATCACAGTTGCGATTCCATATTTACCCATCTGGTCTATGGGGATAAAAATGCCACTTACAAAAATGAGAGGAAGACGGATAAAATTCAAGCTCATCATAACATCTCCTGGATTTTCTGTAGGTATAGCTGAAAACATAATTCCCATTGTTGAAAAACCGAAGGAAATAAGAGCTATTGTGGTAAAGAAAAGCATTGGGTGAGTAATATGGATATCATACCATATTCTACCTATAATAAGAGGAATTGCTGCCATGGCGGCACCAAAAATTGCGCCTCCTAAAATCTGCCCCAATAATATAGAAAGAGGCGAAATAGGAGCAGTGATCATTCGCTCATAGGTTTTAGTCTTTCTCTCTGTCGGTACTGCCATAGGTCCGACAGAGGAAGAACTGAAAAAGATTGTGATGGCCATTAATCCCGGTATGAGTACCTCTGGAGGTAAATTCCTCCCCACAGCAAAAGAGATGAAGAGGAAGAACGGGAACATGACCCCAAACATGAGGGTTCCCGGCCGCAGGTAATAGATACGTGCATCTTTCTTGGTTATTGCCCATGCTCGTCTCAGTTCCCGCTGAATTCTTGAAAGTGTTTTACTGGTCAGGATTTTCCTCTCCTTCCATCCTGATGTTTTATGATAGCTAAGAACGCATCTTCAAGACTTGGTCCAAGAGTATTAATGGATAAGATTTTTAATGCATGCAGTTTTGCATATTCAAACAATGATGTGGCAACGAGAGATGTATCGTTGGTATAAAGTCTAAATTTATCTCCTACTTTTAGTACTGAACTTACCGCTGGAAGTGTAGCTAAGTCGGAGGCCAGTATAGGGGACATAGTATCAAATGAGAATTCCACAGATTGAGTTGCCTGTATGGTTCTCTTTAGCTTTTCAGGCGCGTCTACTGCAGCTAATTTGCCTTTCACAATAATGCCAACACGGTCGCAAAGGGTGTTGGCCTCCTCCAGTGCGTGAGTGGTCAAAAAGATAGTTATACCATCTCGGTTCAAATCGGTGAGGATCTCTTTCAGCTTTATTGAGCTCTGTACATCAAGGCCTGAAGTGGGTTCGTCGAGGAATAAAATATCTGGAGAATGAATAATAGCCATGCTAAGGGTAAGCTTTCGTTTCATCCCTTTTGAGAACCCTTTTACCTTCTTATCTTTAAACTCGGTAAGTTCAAAGATATCGAGGAGTTCAAGGGCACGTTTACTCCGATCAGATCTTGACATGCCATACAATTCCCCAGCAAACATTAAATTATTCCAGGCAGTCAGATCTTCGTAGATATTCGAGACCTCAGGTACGACCCCAAAATGTTCCTTGGCATGAAAGGGGTCCCGAGAAATATCATAATCCATAATAGATGCGGTTCCTTCAGAGGGTTCTGCAAGCCCGGTTAACATTCGAATTGTCGTTGTTTTTCCTGCACCGTTTGGGCCAAGGAATCCAAAGAATTCACCCTTTTCTACATTGAAGGTAATATGATCCACTGCACAAAAGTTACCATAGTATTTAGTTAGGTCTTTGACTTCAATCGCTTTCAAGGATATTCCTTCGAAGATATCTTCATTAATGGGGCTGCTGAATGCCGATAATACTCATTCTTTCTGTGCACTTGATTCCACGAATATCATTGCTCTCCACATAAACAATGTGCCCTTGTTTTACATGATAGAGCTCCGCTCCTGCAGTTATGATACCCTGGCCTTCAAGAACGTGAAAAAGAACATAATATGGCTCTGGATAAGGATGAATTTCCTGACCTTTCTCCAAACATATGAGAACAGCATTGAATCCAGCTGTCTTGATGATATCCTTTTTAACATGATGTATCTGAGAGAACTCTAATAATTCAGTAAGATCGATATGTTTCATTGTTCTTCAATCTCCGCTTATTTAAAAATAATATTTAAATCAGGAAAAATGAAAATAAATAGTTAAATCAAACTATTTCCGGTAAAGCAAGTTTCTTCTAAGGGTTTTCAAGCCTGAAGCAGTAGGTAATTTGGTCTTAGAAATAATCATATTTTATAAATTAAACAATCAGTTCTAAATATTTCATAGAAATCTTAATGGTCAAGTTTTCTGTAAAACACAGGGTTCCATTACATGTTGCTTTTAGATTTTTTTCTTCAACTCCTCTATCTTTCTTTCAATCATACTAATCTGGACCTGCATTCGCTGTCTGCCAGCTTCCAGCATTTTAATTTCATCCTCAATTGTAAGGTTACTTAAACAACCACAAGTACTCAGTAAGTGCAGGACTGATTCTGAACTGATACACACATTGTTAATTTCACCCTTTCTTTAGGTTTATAGAATTACAATACTTTCTATAGTATTAATAATATCAAGTTTATAGTGATAAAGTGACTATGGAGAAGAATAGTAACCGGATGTGTTTGTGTCCTCTTGAAGGAATTATAACCACAATATCTAAAAAATGGGCTATCCTCCTCATCAGTATGCTTGGACATCATGGAAGATTGCGATTCAATGATCTCATGAATAAGCTTGAGGGTATTAGTCCAAAGTCTCTTACAGACTTGTTAAAAGAATTACGGAAAGAGGGACTCATCCAAAGGGAAGCATTTTCCGAGACGCCTCCAAGGGTTGAATACTTTTTGACAGACGATGGAAAACAGCTTTGTGAATCAATAATTCCTTTGATGCAATGGGCAGAGAAACGGGATAATCTACATCAAAAAATGTGCACAGCTAAATGTCAAAGTACAAATTGTCCTTCAAAGAAAACTGTGAGACAGAGAAAACAATAAATACTTAATCAAAAAACTAATCCCATTTATTGGAAATAAATCATTGGGTAACTTCTATCAATTTAATTATAAATCCACTAGATGTTAGAGCTTGTCTTAAAATTAAATTTGGTTCTATAATGAGGACAGGACTTACACATTTGAACTGAAAAACGGCAATATTAAACCGTTAAATGTCTAAAGTGTAAATTTTACCCAGTCGTTCAATGTATTTGATTTTATACATGTGGAGACTAAGTTCGATGGGACAAATTTGAAATATGAATTTAAAATTAACAAGGCTAACTATCCGAATGTAGAAATGTTTTGAATTTTAAGACAGCTTCTCAGACTTTAAGGAATTTACACCCTACAAACTCTCCATATCAAAACTGTTTTGTCATGTAAGCCAGAAAAATGAAAGAATAATTTAACAAAAAATAATTTAACTATAGAAAGGGATTTAACTTATCTTTAATGCCTCTAACATCCGTTCTTCATACGGCAGGGTTTCATCCTTCAAAATTTTGAGTTTATTATATAATATTTCTAAATGAATTCTTTTTTCACTTATAATTTCCATTGTGTGATCATAATAAGGCCCTTCTGTTATATTGCGGTTGACCAGGTCTTCCTTATGGGCTTTTATATCTTCTTCGTCAAGCTCTATTAAAGTTTGAATATTTATCATTTGACCTTCTAACGAGATTTTATTCATGTCTTCAGCCATACTTTCAGTCATGCTTTTATTCCTCAGTTTTCCAGCTGCAAAAATATATTTTTAATGCAGTAATCATAATCAAGATTCGGAAATGTCCAGTCAGTTTTCACAAGGCGCTGTTTACCATACTAATTCCGGGGTAATTTCTGATCAAATAATCTCTGGATTTTATACAAACTGGCTTTGGAGATGCTGTTGTGCTCTCCAATCTTTTTCCAGCCTGCCTTTACTTTTTCTCTGCCAGCTTTAAGCTTCTTGGTTAATGTTTTTCTCGCAACCTGTACAATTCATATCGCCCATAGTTCTGAGGCCTTTAATGCAGCGCCCTCCGTTTTTACACTCAACGTTAAGAGTTCTTCCTTTATTTATCAGGTTGCTTTTATTTCTCTTCTTTTTTACCATTTTTTTTCATCTCTTCCTTTATAGTAAAAGTCACAGCTTAATATACTTTCGAAAAGAGAAGAACTAAAGATATGTAAGAGATGTATTTTTCCCTTAAGAAACGTTTTAAGGTACTTTAAAAAAGCACCTTGATAAACCCACCAAGAGTTAGGCGTAAAATTAACAGAAAGCCCGCAAATACCTCTAGATATTATTTTGAGATCTAAACAAAGACTTAAACATGCTTTAAAAAAATCGCCATCTATAAGCTTCATATTTTAAAACTCTATATTTCTCCTTTGAAACCTCCCATCAAATGTAAAAAATATTCAGAAACACATAGGTAGATTTAATAAGCCTTACGCTATCGGTTCGAGCAAAAAGGCACAAAAGCAGATAATAAAAATAAAAAATATTTAATGAAAAGTAAAATTTCTAGCTTTTTTGAGACCCGCTGTAATGCATATTCCTTTTGTGCTTGTTTAATTCTAGGAAAATGCTTCACTGCGCAACAAATTCCGCTATAAGTAACAAAATATAAACTTATATTTTATTTTATGACTAAAAAGAAATCAAAAAATTAAGCCAAAATTTAAAAAAACTAGTCCTCTTGAGAGAGAAAGCGAAAAGGATTGCGGGCTTAGAGCCATTCATACCCTTTTCCACGTAACATTATTTCAAGAACAAAAACCGTGTTACCTACCACTGCGTAAATTATTCTGTAATCTCCAACCCTTAAACGATACAAATCCTCTCTCTTCTTTGTTCCTTTTAACTTTTTTATATTAACTTGTGGCCTATTTTTAAAAGGGTCTATTTCTAAATTCCTGATCCCTGATTTAAGTCTCTCTTTTGTTTCTGGTTTTAAATCCGCAAGAAATTTTACTGCATCAGGATGCACTCTTATCTCAAACATCAGATTTCATCCAAGCTTACAAACTTTTCCTTTTCGTCAAGTTTTTTGTATTGACGTTCCATAAATGTTTCATAATCGACTTTATCCATCAGACGTTTAAGAATATCGTTATAGGTTTCCCCTTTCATACCATATTGCTTTAATCTGTCCCTTACATCTTTTGTCACTGGAATTGTTGTAACCTCACTCATAGTACTCTATTAGATATTAAAGTTATAAGAACCTATAAGTTACTACTAATTACTTATAGCATATATCTTGGCACATTACAGTAGAATTATTAAAAATAAAAATGAGTAAGACCTCACTAAGAACAGAATATATGAATTCTCACTTAAAAATTTAAAAAAGAATAAAACTAGCTTATTGACTAAAATTAGTCTTCTTGAGTGAGTAAAGCTAGCGAAAAAGATATAGGGCTTTTGAAGCGAAACTCAGATGCGAAAAAAAGAAATTGTGCTGCTGCGATTGCATTGCAGCTAAAAGAAAATCTATGATTTATCTGGTCCCGAAGCGAAACTCGGAACTTAAAGCATGCCAAGTTCTCTTAGTCTGTTAGGCAAATAGATTTCAGTTACAAAGTCCAGACCTTTTCCTGCAAAAGCCTGCTGTTCAGCCTTTTTTCCTATATCAAGCTGGAGCTGGATCTGTTCTTTCCAGTATTCGGACTCGAATCTGGGATCTGATAATTCGCTGCGAAGTGCGTTTATATCCTGTTCTGTAAGTTTATCGGTTGAAAGTTCATATTCAACTATATCCGAAGGCTGAAGCCCAAGGAATTTTGCACCAGGAGTTGCCATGAATTCTGAAAGGTGAGCACTTTTAATAGCTCCATAGGCAACTGATGCATAGATCCTGTAAGACCAGGGGTCGC
>JBNAKO010000258.1:0-23395 GCA_049706495.1 Methanosarcina sp.
CTGAAATAGAGTATAACACCCCTGATGACGTTACCAGAGAAATTGAACGCCTGCAAAGTGAACGTGTCAAAGCACCAGAACCAAAAGAGAGCTGATATTTTCGGTTTGCAGAAAAAACCAGTATTTATGGAATTATAAATTAAGCGCAGTTTTTGTCAGGAAAGGTTAAAGACCTGGATATCCTGAAAAAAAGGAAACTCGTTGAATATGCAGCTTCGCGTGTTTATCAACTTTAAGACATTTCAGATAGACAATATTAGAATATCATGGATATCGCTGCAAATCTGCTAAAGAATTTAAAGGAAAATAAATTGTATGAGGGGGAAAAAATTATGATGGAAAGTATTCCAATGGACATTCAGAATTTATTACAAAAAGTGAAATTCCCTGCGAAAAAGAATGATATTATTCAGCAAGCAAGGCAAAGCGGTGCAATGTCAGACCAATTGATGGAGAATCTTGACATGCTTCCGGACAAAGAATATAAAAGCGTTACTGACGTTGCTAAAGAACTTCAAAGAATATAATTTTTGAAGTAAAAATACTATCTAATAAGAGTGAAACTGAAAACCGAGTTCACTTCAAAAAGAAAGTTCCGGACTCCGGAATATAATAATTGCATTCTCCTTTAAAGTAGGGTAGCTGTATAAATTGTTAGAAAGAGGAAGATCAGCTTTAAGACAAATAAGTAAGCTCCCCTACAGACGTTTTATGAGGAGAAAAAACTATAAAAATCTTAGTAAAATGCTCGATATAAAAATTCAGGGGGTTAATAAACCTCCTGAATTTCAAAATAGAGATTGTGAAAAGAAAAAAAATCAAGAGTTATGGAAACGTCAGGATACAGCTAATTAAGACTGCTTCTATTAGAAGTAATTATTATAGATATGACTGCTTCTCAGCAATATAATTTCCACAATTTGGCTATCCGTATTTTCATAACATAAAGTTGATTTACAATTATTCAGCTCAATACATATATCGCAATAACTCCTTTTTGCCAGATTTTTAAAAAAGAGCCTTTTTGTTTGAGCATACAGTTTATTTTTTGCTTTTTAATTCTAAATAATTTTGTGTCTGGAGGAATTTTAGAAACTATTACTTTTTTAGTTGTTTCAAAATTACAAAAATTCATGCTGGGCGCCACAAATAAAATTTAATAAAATAAACTATAAGAAACAACCCATTTAATCTCAAATTTAATCTCTAATTAGCTTAATAGTTTACAGAAGCCAGAAAAATAACTATATTGAGTAAAAACTAATTTACAGACAATTTAACTTCTAGCTAATTTCCAAAATTAAGCCATGTTTGTGTAATTCGATTTCGAATGAACGATATAATAAAGAGAAAGTTAAGAGTAAACCTGTATTGAATGTGTTAAAAAACTACTGTAGTTTTCAGCCATTTGAAAAAAATAATGCGTTGTAGGAATAAAGCTAATGAATATTATAAAGATAGTGAATATTATAAAGATATAAGCATGCAGATATATGAAAATATAAGCTAAATGAAGTAAATTAAAAAGTAAATTAAAAGAGGTAAATTTTGCTTTAAGCTTTGTTTTTATTTGGGGTGTAGTAAAATAGAATTACAGTGGGGCAGAGAATGAGTAAGGGAGAAATTAGAGAATCCGGAATAAATATTGTTGGAGATATAAACTGGGGAACACATTTTTGCCAGCTCTATTATACTAAAGAAGAATTAATGGAAGTACTTATTCCTTATTTCAGAGCAGGCTTGGAGAATAATGAGTTTTGTGTATTAATTACATTAAATTCTGTGGCAATAGAAAAAGCTCTCAGAGGAGCTATTTCTGACCTTGATGTTTACCTGCAAAAAGGACAGCTTGAAATTATCCCTTACAACGACTGGTATTTAAAAGAAGGTTTTTTTGAGCCTCGAGCAGTCTTAAATAACTGGGCTGAAAAGCTTGACATGGTATCAAAAGAAGATTATGAGGGTTTAAGGTTCAGTGAAGATATTTTCTCCTTTGGAGAATATCGTGATGATTTTGTTGTTTATGAAAAGGAAATGGATCGAATAACAAGGAATCATCCCATAATAGCTCTCTGTACATACTCCCTCAAAGGGTATAGTGCAACCGAAATTATTGGAATTATCGCAAGCCATCAATTCGCCTTATTTAAAGAGGGAACAAAATTGGCGCAGATAAAGAAATTTGACTGATACAAAACTGCTTTATAAATAAGAAGCTCAAAAACAGAGCCATTCTGCACTGCAAGAAGAACGAAAAATCTTCTTATTTGTTTTTCTACATGTAAATCCAGAAATTAATGTTTAGCTCTTTTCACAAAAATTTCTTTTTATTTCTCAAAACTTTCAGTGTTTCTTTGAGTATTCTGAGTATTTGATTTTTAAAGATCACAAATATCACACAAACCAGCAGTTTACCTCTAAATAAATATTTAGGTGGAATTTTTTTATTTTAATTACTTTTTATATAATTATTAATAAAATCCTTAACAGGAAAGCAGCTACATAAGAAAATACAGCTACCTGAAAGTATGAGAATTAACTTATCAGAAAAAAAATAAAAAAATAAAAAGATATCTGATTTAGAACTTTAGAGTCACTATTTTATTTGCAGAACAAAATAATATAATAAATTAATATAATAAAGAAATATAAATATGGAAAGGAGGAAAAATATTAAGATGGGGGATTTATGTTAACCAGTAGAATCCAAGTTGAGAAATTTTTGAAAGGTATAGGTTATCCTGCAAAAAAAGAAGCACTGATAGAACATGCTAAAAAGAATCATGCCAGTAATGAGATATTGCAGATGCTTGAAAACATTCCAGATAAGGAATATACCGGAGCTGAGGAAATTAGCAGGGAGTTTGAGGGAAAATAACTCTGCTTTAACCTTGCTTTAAAGCAAATAAGCTGCTAGAGAAGGGAAGCACTCTAACAAGATATAAGATTATATACTTATTTGGATAATCGACTATTAAATTACTTAAATTACTTAACTTATTTAATTTAAATTATTTTTTATTTATTTAACTCATCTAATTTTGCTAATTTTATGAATTATTTAATTTAGTTGACTATCTAATTTAGTTAACTATCTAGACCATCTAATTTAATTGACTATTTAATTTATTTCATTCATTCATTCATCTTTTAGTTATTAGTTAGTTTGCTATCTATTCATTTAATTAATTGCTAGCTGAAAATTAGTTTTTAAACTGCTCAGTTCAAACTGGGCAGTCGATCTATTTTTACGGGATCTTAGAGGCTTATTTGCCAAATTCAAAGCAGGTAAGATGCCAAATAAATTCATCTTCCAGAGCTGTGAACCTGGTAGAGTTTTCTACTTACTAATGTCATTTATGCATACTACTGACTTTTTCAAGAGTAAAAAGCGGAAATTATTCACCAGATCACAGGCCTCTCATTTTCTGACCTGTAAAGCTTATCTTCTGGCTTCACGTCCGGAAATGCATTGTAAAACTCAGGCACGTTAAACACTACCCCGTTGATTCGGAATTTAGCTGGAGAATGCATATCAGCCAGGGTTTGCATTCTCAGAAATTCGTCTGTCTGAGATTCCCTCCAGATCTGGGTGTAACTCAGGAAAAATCTCTGATCGTCAGTAAATTCCTCAAGCACCTGAGCTTCCATGTTAGGTAGAGTCACTACCAATAAGGGTTTATAAATATAGAAAAACCTTTTATCTCCGACAAATCCATTTATACTTTCAGGGTGTCCTTCCACTGAGAGTTTATAGGCATGATAGGCCATTGTTAATCCGCCTAAATCTGCTATATTTTCCTGCAAAGTCAAATTGCCATTTATAAATAATCCGGGGACTGTTTCAAATTTATTATATTCATTTACTAGAATTTCAGTACTTTTATTGAAATTTTTGCCGTCTTCTGCTGTCCACCAGTCTGTTAAATTTCCATTTTCATCAAATTTCCTGCCCTGGCTGTCGAAGTGATGGGTCATTTCATGGCCTATAACCATGCCTATTGCCCCATAATTAACTGCATCATCAGCATCTTTATTGAAAAAGGGTGGTTGCAAAATTCCTGCAGGGAAGACCATAATGATCTTGTTATAGTCTGCATAGGCATTAGTTTCCTGAGGGTTCATTTCCCAGAGCTTACGGTTCACTGGTCTGCCTATTTTATCGACACCTGTAGGCCCGTGATAAAACTGGAATTTAGATGCCCTGAGCATGTTGCCAAGATATGAGTCATTGTTCACTTCAAGGTCGGAATAATCCATCCATTCATCAGGATAACCTACCTGGACATCCAGCGCTTCAAGTTTCAGAAGGGCTTTTTTCCTGGTTTCGGGCTCCATCCAGGTCAGGCCTTGAATTCTCTTCCCATAAACCTCCTTCAGGTTGGATACCATCTTCTCCATTCTTGCTTTAGATTCCGGGTCAAAATACTTCTCTACATAAATACGGCCTATAACTTCTCCTATGGCTGCATTTTCCGCACCAATAACACTTTTCCAGCGAGGCCTCATCTCTTGCTGGCCGCTAAGCGTTTTCCCATAAAAATCAAAGCGTTCTTTTACCAGATCCGAGTTCAGATAAGGAGATGAGGCTAAAATCAGTTTCCAGCGCAGGAAGGTTTTCCAGTCAGCTACGCTTTCTTCCTGAAGGGCAGTGCTTAATTCCCTGAAAAAAGCTGGATTTCTTACATTGACTTCGGTGATATCCGGCTGTCCCAGCGTGCTGAAAAGAAGAGCCCAGTTTATGCCCGGAGCAAAGGCCTGAAGTTCTTCAAGACTCATTTTGTTATAGGTTTTGACTTCATCGAGGTCGTCTATGCTATTAAAAGACGCATTGGCCAGCCTGGTTTCTATTCTAAGGACTGTCCTGGCATTGGCTTCAGCAAGATCCGGGCTGTCTCCAAGCAGTACAAACATCCTGGAGATATGAATCAGATATTTTTCTCTAAGTTTGAGAGATTCGTTGTCCTCCATGAAATAGAAATCCCTATCTGGAAGGCCAAGTCCTTCCTGTGAAAGGGTAGCAATCATGATTTTGCTATCTCTCTTGTCAGGGGTTGCAGTAAGGGAGAAGAAGGGATTTATGCCGAATTCCAGCATTTGTGTTGATACGGCCTGGAGATCAGAGGAGCTGGAGATGTTATCTATCATATCCAATTGAGATTTAATAGGATCCAGACCCTGTTTTTCCAGAGCAGCAGTATCCATTCCTACACGGTAAAATTCGCCAATTTTTTGCTCATCACTACCCTCCGGAGCAGAGGTGTTATTGGCTGCACTTGTCACTATCTCTTTAATATATTCGTAGTTTCTGTCCGTTACTATTGTAAATTCGCCATATCTGGATTTGTCTGCTGGCACAGGATGAGTTTTCATCCAGTCTCCCTGGGCATATTCATAAAAATCATCCCCAGGGCTTACTGAAAGATTCATGCTTGCAGGGTCAATGGCCTTTTCATATCCCGGGATAGATTTGGCGCCCATTGAAATTTCGGAAGAACCGGAAGCTATGATAGTTAACCCCATAACAGTTAATACCGCAATCAGTGAAATGCCAATTGTAAATTGGCAGATTAATCCCTTCTTCGTACTTTTCACTCCTGTGACTTTGATTTTAATTTTTATCTAAAGTGAAATTCCTTCAAAGATTTAGCCAGGCCAATATATCAATTATATAAAGATCATTAAAAATCGGGAAATTTTATGCACGACCAATTATAACTAATTCTTTTAAGAAAATCCCGATATCTGGTATAAGAAAAAATACTTTACAATACGCAAATTTACACATATAGTATAAAAATATAGTCTGTATGCAGATTAAGAAGGTCATATAACTTTATAACTTGTTTTTAGGGTTTAAGGAAATTTATGCAAATTTGTATAATATATTATTCTATAACCGGTAGTTTGTTTACGATTTTATTTCCATATATTATATATATGTAAAAAGAATACTTATTATACGAAAATTCAAATTTAATAAGAATTAAATAATAGATTAAAAGTCCTATTTTAGACCCAGAATTAGATTTAAAAATTTAAATTTAATCTTGATTTCGAATTTGTAAATTTAAGAGATTATAGAAAGGGAAATTAATGCACGATACCGCAAATTTTCAAAAGATATTACATATCCTTGTGCTTATATTTTCAGTTCTTAATATCTTATTTATTTTAAACAATTACAGAAATTCAGGAGACTGGGCCCAGCTTATATCAGCAAGTGGTTGGTTAGTGGCAGTATTATACGAATATCTGGTTATAACACAATGTCCTCATATCCAATATTAAAGATTCTTGGATTTTTTTTCCTTCTATTTTTCCATAGAACTTCTTTTATTTTTCATAAATTTAAGAGATTTCAATAAACTAATTCAAAAAAATACACAGTTGTCTTAATACCTCAGGATTATTTTTTACCTTAATTTATTTTTCTATATTATTTAAGTAAAGAAATTTTCAAGTCTTATTTAAATTAGCTTAACTATGTACATTTTTGTTGTCCGTAAAATCTTTTGTATTTTTAGAACCCTTTTATATTAGGCATGGGTGTGGGAAAACCAAACAATAGATGTCCAGAAGCTACATTTTCAGGTTTCTTCAGGCTAAAACGTTGTAATAAACTGTTATTTACTACTTAAGGCAAAACCGATGGAAGAGTAAAGAGCAGATGAAAAAGTTAAGCTCACCAGGGAAGAAGAGCTAGAATTAAAGCCTTTGAAAGTTACTTTCGTCATTTTAAGAATTAAAAATCGCATCCTGCTGATTTGAGAATCTGCTGATTATACAATTTATCATCTCATGTAAAAGTTGGGGATAAGGGTTAAGAGGGGAAATTATGACAACAGTAAAGAGAATAACCGATTTAACTGAATATACATCCGTTTTACCTTATGCAAGCGAAATGTTTGGAATTTATCAGCCTCTGTTGGGCTGGAGGTCTCAGCGCATTAAAGAACGTTTTGAAGAGGGCTTTAAGAACGATAAGGCTTTTCTCCTGGATAAGCTAAGACGAGAGTTTGCTCCAATCATTGATATCAAATACAGGGAAAACGATCAGGTTGGGATAGAAATTAGACCCGGGATTTTGAAGGGAGCAAAATTCCATTCCTTTGATAGTGTAGTTTTGAAACAGGTTGCAGCCCTTCTTCCTGATTACGAAAATTACCACACAGATGTCTGGAATAGAATAGTCACAGAACAACAGTTAGATATAATTTTAAAAAAGGACGTTGTTGAATTTTATTCACGTGCATATGAAGAAATGCGGAGAATTGACCTTGCAGGCCGTTTAATGGGGATTTATACACGTACTGGAGCAGCTAATAGACCTGACAACTCGAATGCTATTGAAATTGCCGCATTTGAGCACCAGTTGCAGTATGAGTCTTCTGTTGCAGGGTCCCTGCTTTTTCTGGTAAAAGAAAAGAGCTATCCTGTTCTAGAAGAGATATTTTACGCATCAAAGGATGATGTCGAACGTGCACGTACTTTAATGAAAGCCCTTGCTGCGGAGGACAGCACTGAAGCTTACCTGAATATAAATAACCTGAACCCCACTGACCAGGAACAGATGAAAAACGTCGTTTTGTCTCCTATAGCTATTGTACATCTGTTCAGGCAATATTTCTTTGAATTAGACACATTTTTAGGGACCCCGGAAAGCCATGTCTGGCTCAGTCCCGGCTCAACTGTTGAGCTGCTTGAAATTCATACTCGTAAAACAATTACTGAAAGGACACTGGAAACGACCCTGGATATTTTAACCAAATCCGAAAAAACAATCACAGAGCAGGAAGAGATCTCAGAAGCCGTTAAAGAAGAGAATGGGCAGGACATAAAATTCGGAGCAAGCGTAACAGCTTCTTACGCTTCTATAGATGCAACTTCAAGTTTTGATTACAATAGCTCGCAAAAGCTGGCAAGGGAAACCACGCATAAACGCATGCGCCAGCAGACTGAAAAATTATCATCCGAGATTCGCAGGAATTTTAAGTCAACATTTAAGACCATTACCGAACTAACCGATATTTCCAGCACAAAGCATATTCTTGCAAATAACACAAACTCTCTAATCAATTACGAGTTAAGAAGAAAAATGAGGCAGGTAGGGGTCCAGGTGCAGGATATTGGCTCATACCTTTGCTGGCAGACCTATGTAGATGACCCGGGCAGGGATTTAGGATTATCCACACTCATACATATTGCAAAATCCCCTGACCTGGATGCAATTCCCCACCCCCAGGAAATCCCAACATTACAAACATTCCAGGAAGAAAAAATAATTGCTATCCCTTTTATCTCCATTGAAGGCACAGGCGCGGATAAAGAGGGCGAAGTTTACGTAGATGGCAAAGAAGAAAACGATGAAGAATGGCATGGCAATCTGGAAAAAATCCAGGCAGACTTTAAACAGGAATTTGTTTGTCCGCGAGCAGATTATATCCTTACGAATGTGGAATTTGATACTCAGGGCAAGCCAGTGATAGTATCCAGAAGAGGTGAGATAAACAATAATGCATCTTCAGTAGCCTCGTTTATTTTGCACCTGGATCGAGCTGATTTCCAGGGGCAGGACAATATTCCCTTAAAATTAATACTTCACTGGTCCCCAAAGAAAGAAGCAAATGACGCCATAGCTCAGCAAAACAAGGAAAACCTTGAAAAATATAATGCCCAGGAAAAAGCAGCGTTTGAGAAAGCCTATATAGAGACAGTAAAAGATAGGGTAACAACCGCAAGCAAAATAACTACCCGTAAAAACGAAGAACTGAGGGAAGAAGAGCGGATCGTTGTTTACAGGAAATTAATCCAGGAAATGCTCTTAAAAGGCGTTTCCCTCCCGGATGACAGAACAAGACATGTGGTAGCAGAACTGATTAATTCGATTTTTGATGTAGAGAAAATGCTGTACTTTGTAGCTCCCGAATGGTGGCGCCCAAGGCTTCACAGAAGCAAACAGCAGCTGCAACAGACTCCTGAGAGGAAATTCGAGCCCATAACCGAGGGAATAGTTGCTGACGGCTTAATAAAGAACGGTTTAATGAAGAAAATTAAGAATGCCGTTTTAAATGCCGAGCCTAACATTGTGAGTTCAAGCAAGGTGGGATGGGGCGGCATTAACGATATCATCCGGGATAATTATTACATTACTGATGAATCCGAACCTGCAAAATTAGGCAGCTCCCTTGGATGGCTTATGCAGTTAGATGGGGACAACATGCGAAATGCCTTCCTGAATGCGCCCTGGGTAAAAGCAGTAATCCCAATCCGGCCTGGCAAGGAAGAAGCTGCAATTAACTGGTTGAAAGGTGTTGAAGGCATGAACGGCATTACTGATGACGTTATCTACCATGCAAGCAGCCCTGAAGAAAAAGATATCAATGGTAATCCTCTGGAAGGACAGAAAATGCTTGATGTCTTAGTGGATCTGGCCATGAAAATTAAAAAGAAACATGAGCAGGGAGTAAAGACCGGAAAGTATCCAAAAACAGATGAAGTTACAGACCCCACACTTGTCGATGAGGAAAATACTGTTACTTCCACCCCTATAGATAGAGTCTATGAGCATGGTTTCTTTCCCCTGGAAGGCAGCTTTAGAGCCAATGTAAGCAAAAACTACGAAATCTTTGACCAGTGGACAGAAATTCTTCCCACTGACCAGATAGTACCTGTCGAAGTAGCATATGACCCAAAAACCGGAAGGCAAGTCCCTCATACAGATGAATAAAATCCTTGACCGCACAGGAATTTTCAGTTGAAAAGGAATTTTCAGTTGAAAAGGAATTTTCAATAAAAGGGATTTTCAAAAAAAAATATTTTCAATAACAGTGGAGCAGGTATCTATGTCCGATGAGCCATCTACCTCCAGTCCAGCAATCCCGCCAATTCCACCTATCCCTTTCCTTCCGGGGATTCCTCCAATTTCCCCGGCTGGCGGAGCGCAATCAACAAATTCTTTTGAGAAGTATTTCGTCAAATACCTGCCGATCACAAAGAGCAATGATTTGAGACTTTATATAGATGGCAAAGACTACTGCGCAGATCTGTATACCGACCTGAAAAATGCGCATGAATTTGTATTTTTAACCGGACTGCATTTCATGGCCGACTTCAGATTAACCAGACAGGGAAATGATACGTCGACAACGCTTTCTAAAGTGCTTGCTGAAACAGCAAAACGGCAGGTTGAAGTTTTTTTACTTGTCAATCAGTTCTGGGAAGATGAATCCGAGATTTCCAAGATCCCTGATTCCAAAGTGGAAGCTATTAAAAGAGCCTATGAAGATCTTATGAGCAACGATAGAATACTTAGAAGGAAAATAATGAAGGAAGGGGAACTTGAGGGTTATCTGCCCGAGACCTATAGACTTTTCTCCGAATTAGAAGGATACGGATATATCAATTGTAGAACCGACATCCATCCCAATAGTGATACTGTACCTTTTTTTGGAACTCACCATCAAAAGACCATTGTTATTGATGATAAAGTTGCATATGTAGGGGGAATTGATCTTACATATTTGGATGGAGACCGCTGGGATACTCCTGAACACAAAATAGATAACCGCCATTATGCAAGAACCCAAAAATACTGGCACGATATCCATATGCGAATAGAAGGGCCTGCAGTTTTTTTTGTGACCCAAAATTTTGTTGAACGATGGAAAAACGGGAGACTTTATACCCTGAAGCGTAAGGGTGACCTTATAAAACCAATCAGAGACAAAAATCCTCCCCCGCTGCCTTACAAATTTTTTAAACCTGCTAAAATGTACAGTCCAGGGGGAACAGTAAAACTTGATGAGTCAACCGTACAGGTTGTTCGCTCAATGCCCACAAGATTTAACTGGCCAAACACAAAGCCTATCTGGAATTTTGACCAATCCGGGGAGAGATGGGAACACTCGTGCAAAGACGCTTATCTGATTGGAATTCGTGCAGCATCCAATTATATCTACCTTGAAAACCAGTGGATAGTAGATAGAGACATCTGGATAGAATTGAGGGCAGCCGCCAGAAGGAATCAAACGAAAGATTTTCGAATTGTACTTATGCTCCCATATACCCCTCTAAGTGCAGCCAGGCTTGGTTCAAACTCCTTATCATTATCTCGAGTTCAGGAAGAAATTGAAAAGATAATCAAAGAATCAAATAATTCCTCTACCTTTGGCATGTATTCGCTTATGAAAAAGCATGCTGTGGGTACTTCAGGAGATCAAATTTATGTTCATTCCAAGATTCTTATCGTTGATGATGAATGGGCATTAATTGGATCTGCTAATGCGGGAGGGACTTCTCTGCACGGGGCAAAATTAGCCTCGGATTATCCTGACACCGAGCTTTCTGCAATAACCCTTGATAAGAAATTTGCTTCCAATTTCCGCAAAAAATTATGGGAAGAACATTTAGGATCACAGGTGGATGTTCAATTCAAAGCAAGTGATGCAGACCAGTTCCGCAAGTTGGCAGCCCAAAAACCCCCGGACAGGGTGCGTTTCTTTCCTATATATCAAAAAGTATTAAAAAGATAAAACCAAAAGGATAAAACCAGGCATATTTGTAAGCCGGGAACATTTTTGTTAAAGAGAATACTCTGTCGGCTATATTGATTCTATTCTTTCATATTGATTCTATTGTTTCTCTTGATTCTATCGATGATATCGGTTACATTGATTTTGTCGATTACGTCATCAATCTATCGCAAGAGACTGAAATCAACTTTTGTTTCCACAATCAGAACAACTGCGTTTATGAACACAGATAATACCGCCGCACCCAGCACATGTCCAGCGGATTTTTTCATTTTTAAGAAATTCTTCTATCCCGAATTTTTTAATGTTTTCAAAGTTCTCAAGCATACTCATATTATATTTGGTACGGTATCTTTTATCTAAATTTTTTAGATTTTTACAGGGAAAAATCTCACATTCAGAACAAAATGTTAATTTGTTTTGCATTAGAATTTCACAGGTTTTCAGTTTGCATTTAACTCGTGTGACAGGTTTGTTAGTGTCAGCTCCTCTGCAACCCGGGCACTTATTTTTCTCTCTTAAATATGCCATACATATAGAACAATTCATTCCGCAGGAGGCAATTAGCAGGATTTCATCCAATGTACAATACTCCTTAACTTTTTTCCTTAATTCTACAGACCTGGCGTATCCGTTCGCTATTTGGCACGATATCAGGATGTGGCTGCTGACCTTTCAGATTTCCTGTAAGGAACCAAAAATAAACAGATCCAAAAAGACTCAAACAGACTCAAGCACACCCTATGTAAGGATGTATGACTGATTGATTAATTTTTTATTGTTTCTAAGTCATTATAACTATATGTGTTATGCACAGTGGTTTATAAACATAATTTGTTTATTTTTTGCATTGATATGTACTGCAGCCGTTTTACCTAATAATGTATCAAATTTTTCTACTTTAATTGCTGTGGGGGTAATTACAGTGGTTTTGTCTGCCTGGTTTTTGCTATTTCGGAAACTTATGGATATTGGAATGAAATAAGGGCAGTCATAATACACGCAGAACAAAATGAAGTTAAGAGTTACAATAAAAATACATTCGCAAGAAAAACTTCTGCCTAGATTACGTACTTATTGGTAGAAAGTAAAAACAACGTTTGTAAAAATCCGGCTCGATCTGCTCTAACAGAGGTGTAACATTACAAGCATCATTACAAAGATATGATCAAATTCTATCAAATTCTCTCAATATCTCTTAATATGTTTCTCAATATCTTTCTTAATATCTTCCTCAACATAAGCCGTTTATAGAACTGGAAAAGAGGATTAGACTATGCTCTCACAAACATATGTTGCAAAAGTAAAAAAAATTAAAGAATTATATCCGGATGCAAAATTTATAGCCATTACGAGAAAAAGTCCCAGATTTAAATATGATACGTGGGAAAAAGCCCTGGCCCCAAGCCTGGAATTATTAAAAGACTACAAATCAAATAATGATTGGGAAGCCTATGTCCCCAGATTTATGAAAGAAATGGATAATCCAGAATCAAAAGAAGCAATGAGAAAGATAGTAAAAGAAGCACAAACAAAGGACATCTTTCTTGTATGTTTTGAAAAAGAATATCCGTGCCATAGATTTTTAATTTTGGATATGATGAAGAATATTGCAAAACAAGAGGGCTTAAATGTAGAAATCAAAGTTTAACTCCAGTTTAAGGTTTAGTTTTCATATTGAATTTAATTCTCAGCCAACTATTTAATTAATTTGATATTGTTTAGCGCCTTATAATGTCAAGTATGCGTAATAAGTCCTATTCTAAACTGTTCATGACTTTTTCCTGTATATTTTTAGCAATAATGTCGACATTCGCTATTTTACCTGAAGCGGTACCAGATCTTAATTCTTCCTTTGGTATTATGTGCGCTTTCGGAATCCTTCTGTTATGGTTTATTTTATTCAGAGTGCTTTTAGGCAAAGTTGCGAAATAATAAAAGAAACAAAAAGAAGAGCTTAAAGGAAGACATTTTTTACAGCTATAGAATGTTAGGGAAATCTTTAGAGAAATTTTTTCCTAACTTTTTCCTAACTATAAACTTCAATTAAAAAACTAATCCTACAAAACCATAGGGAAAAAATTTTTAGAAATTCTTTTTTAAAAATTCAGACCAGTTAAATATTTTTCAAGTTATCTGGAAAGCTTTCGTAAAGCTTTCGTTCTTCAAACATTTGATCTGAAATTACATCTTTTTTGTGATAGCTGGATTGAAAAAATTGTACTCAAGGAATTTATCAAGGAAACTACGAATATTTAAATAAAATTTCAATAATAATTATCTTATAAGTTTTTACCTAGAACTCGCATTTAGTAAAATTCGATTTACAGATTCAATGTTAAATTGTAAGTCCGCACAATGGGGAGAGTGCAAGGCGTTGAAACAACATTCATTCGATGATTTTGTGAGCGTCAAAGAAGTCAATAACATTCAAGAATCTACCAATTAAGAATCCAGTTAAAATTAAACTGCTGATTTTTACAAACTTAAAGAGGATGGTCATTATGAGGGAAAACACTAATCTTTTTTCACAATATCAGATGGGAGACCTTATGCTTCCAAACCGCATAGTAATGGCGCCAATGACTCGCAACCGCGCAGGGGATGGCGATGTCCCGGTCCCAATGACGGTTACATACTATGTGCAACGGGCTTCGGCAGGTATGCTTATCACTGAGGGCTCACAGGTTAGCCCGCAAGGGGTGGGCTATGCGCATACACCTGGTATATATTCTGAAGCACAGGTTGCTGGCTGGAAGGAAATAACTGATGCAGTTCACCAGGCTGGCGGCAGAATTTTCATCCAGCTCTGGCATGTAGGGCGGGTTTCCCACCCCGATCTGCTGGGTGGTGCTCTACCTGTTGCGCCATCCGCACTACCTGTCGAAGGTTATGTCCATACAGCCGGCGGAAAAAAGCCAATTCCGATTCCCAGAGCCCTGGAAACTGACGAAATACCGGATATCATCAAGCAGTTCAGGCAGGCGGCAGAGAACGCTAAAACTGCCGGCTTTGATGGTGTAGAAATTCATGGCGCTAATGGGTATCTGCTGGACCAATTCCTGCGAAGTGGGTCTAATAAACGAACCGATAAGTACGGCGGCAGCCTTGAAAACCGGGCTCGTCTGCCACTTGAGGTCACGGAAGCAGTCATTGAGGTATGGGGCGGTGACCGTGTAGGGTACCGTATTTCCCCACACAATATTGCGCGTTCTATGTCGGACGCCAATCCGAAGGAAACTTTTTCCTATTTAGCCAGAGAACTGAATAAAACCGGCCTAGGTTATCTTCACCTGATCGAGTCTATCGGAGGCAGGATGGGAGTCGTACCACCCGAGGTGCGGCTTGGGCCTACCCTGCGCGGGATTTTCGAAAAGACGTTTATACTGAACGGCGGCTATGGGCTCCAGAGCGGGAACGAAGCCATTGCCAGCGGCGAAGCCGACCTTATTGCTTTTGGGGTTCCATTCATTGCCAATCCTGACCTGCCAGAGCGCTTCAGGCAAAATGCGCCGTTAAATGAGGCAGATGTGGCCACCTTTTACTCTGGAGGCGCGAAAGGGTATACGGACTATCCACTTCTGGTCAATAAATGATGTAGCGCAAAATGTAGTACTATAAAGCCTTCTGGATAGGTTTATTCATAGATTTTATACTCGCTTTAAGAATTCCAACTCCCAGCTCTGAAAACTTACAGAACCGGATCTTCCTGAGAGTTGTTAGTATGAAATTCATTTTAATCAACTTTATGAAGATTTTCTCCACGCCCGTATGCTCACAAGTGAGCAGATATCGGGCGGCCACTGGTAAATAGGAAGAAAGTAGAATCATTAGCTGCCGTAAAAAGCGTATTATTATTGAGAAGTAAAAAATAGTGAAGAACTAAACCAACTTACTGGAGAGAAAAGTAACAATTGTCTTTACATAGGTTTATAAAAGCTTTGTATTTTTTTCTATTTATGGTGAAAACGTTCTTAAAATTGAAGCTAAAACAGCTAAAATGTATAGGTTTTATTATAAAATCTATATCCGATTTTATTCCAAAATCAAATATCTTCTTAAACCAATAAAAGTTTGAGAACTATACTCCATGACAAGAAACTCAATTGATCGTTCAAAATTCTAGGCTCTGTAAACCAATTTTGTTTTTACGGAAGAATCCTTACTTCAAAAACTTTTTAATATCCCATGTTTCTAATTAATTATCAATTTTGATGAGTGTTATTTTATGGTCAAATATGAGTTTTGTTATGAGACTAAAGAATTGTCTATTAACAATAATAAAATTGATATTCCAAACTACATGTTTCTTGAGGAAATTGGACATGGAGCTAATGGAATAGTCATAAAATCTCTTGATAAAACACTATCGAGACTTGTAGCAGTAAAATTTTGGTTGCCACGAAAAGAATTTTCATATCCTGATAAAGATCGTTTTCTATTAGAAATTAGAAAACTTGCAAAGCTAAAAAGCCTAAGTATTGTGCAAATTTATAGTGCCGATGACATTGACGATAAGTATTTTTATGCTGTTCTTGAGCTTTGTAACGGCGTTACTTTAAAACAATGGTTAAAAGGTAACAAAAGCTTTGACGAAAGAAGTATTATATTAAAAAGAATATATCAAGAAATTGGAAAAGTACATGAACAAAAAATATATCATGGAGACTTACATAGCAATAACGTACTGATAAACGACTATCTAAATATAAAAATATTGGATTTTGGGACAAGTTTTTTTGCTAGAAAGTACAAAACTATTGAAGAGTCTCGCAAACGAGAGGCAAGACTTCTGCTTAATACCGGATTGTTAATTCTAAAAGAAGAGAATACAAAATATCATTTTTTGGATAGTATCGTTTTAACTAATAAGTTATCTCCTGAATTAATCCCCAAAATCCTACTGGCACTCAATGAACTTATTTCAGAACTGGAATACAAGGGTTCACTTAAAGAATTAGATGATTACACTAAACGACGTTTAGCTTTTTCACTTCCATATTATATTTGGGAAATTCCATTTTTTAATTTCATAAATGTTTTCGAAATCTTCAAAACTATAGTTAGAGAAGATGAATATATTGAATGGTTTATTGGTTATTCTTTTACTAGTTGGATTGAGAATATTGTTGACATAGATGATGCACCCATTCAACGTATAAAATACAGTGAAGATATCATAAAAATACTTCAATTAGCATATAATTCTCGGCGTTCCGAATATATAAAAAATTACGAACAAAAATGTTGATTTCGCCTTTCCACGTAAATCTACAACACGGCAGAACTTCTTTTTTATTATTCGAATTGATGCAGAGGTTTTACTATAAAACCTCTGCACAAAAATAAATTGAATTTAAATCTCTACAAAACTAATAGTATAAATTAGATTTTGCAAAATTAAGCAAATTATCTGACTGGAAAGCTTCTACGCTAATATAAAACAGAATCGCAATAGATATCTAAAAAAAATAAAAAATTATGCTTGGAGTAGACCATGAGACAAGTTCTCGTAGCTATAACAAAAGAAGATGACTTCTTTATTGCAAGATGTTCTGAGCTCGATGTTACTTCTCAGGGCGAATCCCTCGAAGAAGCTGAAAAAAATATTAAAGAAGCTATAGAATTGTACATTGAAAGTTTCGGGACTGAGGACCTTCCGGAATAAGTTTCCAAATCTTACCTGACCTGACTCTTGTGGAAATCGCACATGTTTAAATTGCCAGTAAAATCCGGGGAAGAACTTATAAAGATGCATTAGAAAAGGTCGGTTTTGTTGTGAGGCAAAAAGGAACCCATGTATCACTTCAAAAAGTAACTGATGAAAGAACTTTCAGAATATTTATTCTATATACGATAGGTTTACTCTAAACGTTAGCTTCTTTTTTTGCCAGTTCTCGCCGGGTATTTAAGGCTTTTGGATAATACATCGCTTTTAGTTCAAAAAAGAACTTTTAAACCATCGTCATATATCTTTTCCTTTGATTTAGAGTCCTTAATATCGAAAAGAAGATTCAAAATTTATTATGCTAAGTACATTACAGACCTTATATAAATATCAGAGGATTTTACTTAGCATAATACCTGCAATAACACTTGCTAAAATAGATACTATAAGAGTTATAAGAAGATTCTTAAAATCTTTGAATGGGTGTTCATATATCCATATTATAGATCTAGAAATAAAATTATTTAACCATGATGAATTATCCAGATAAATGTCTGACCCAATTTCTGTATAAGGCATATATTTGAGTCGACATATATCCATTTTTTTAGACGAATCTTCAAATATCTTCTGGAGTGGACCTTCCATATTCACAGCTACTTCTCGTAACTCCCTTAAGCAATCTTCAAAGGCCCTTTCATCTTTCCGCATTCTTGATTTTTTGTACTTTTCGAGATTCTTTATGCAGGCCATCAATTTATCTAGTGACTTTATGAATGCTTCTCCTTTCGCATTATCCTTATAGGCTTCTCTACAGCCTATCAGTTGTTTTTCCCAATTTTCAAATTCAATCTCAAATATAGGGATTTCTTTTTCTTTCTTTATTGCTGCAAGCATGTAATCAAGCATATCCGAAAGACATAACATTGATGTAGAACAGGCACGACAAAGTTGATCTTTATTTGGGGAAATTTCAGCTGCTTTTTTATAGCACTGGGAAGCTTCTGCAATACAATCCATAGTTTTAGTGAGCATCTTATCTTCATAAGAACTCCTACTTCGGAATTTTCTTTTAATTATTCTTTCAAAAAAAGAAGGTTTTATCTTTAGTTTACGAATTTTTGATTTACCAATAAGCATATACCCTTTAGTCAAAGAAGTGTTCTTGAATTTATCTCCAGCACGTTTTCCCACCTCGATATATTCTTTTCCTGAGATCTCAGCGTACTCACCACTCTTAGCATATTTTTTTAAACCATAGTATTTAGTTGAAAGTCTTTCATAAAGCCAGGCTAAAGAAAGATGCTCATTGATTTCATCCCCATTTTCGCCAAAATAGCGGGAAGCAATCTTTGTTTCTTTAATGGCTTTAATTTCTGAATTCATACAGAGTAGAAGTAAACCATACGCCCCATGACTATTTGGGTACTTAGGATCTAATTTAATTGAAAGTTTTATTTGTTTTTCAGCTTCTTTTTTTCTCCCTACATTGTCCAAAAAAACTCCATAATTAGAGTGTATGATTGCATCATTAGAGTCTGCTTCGAGAGCAAGATTATATTGTTCTTCGGACTCTTCCATCCTTCCCTTTTTTTGCAAGTGAAGTCCGTAATTACAATGTAAGGTTGCATTATTAGGGACTACTTCCAATGCATGCTTATATTGTTCTTCAGCTTCTTCCCAGCTTCCCATTAATTCCAAGAGAACTACATAATTGCATAGAACGAATGCATTATTAGGGTCTACTTTCAGTGCATGCTTATACTGTTTTTCGGCTTCTCCCGGTCTTCCCGTATTTCTTAGAAGAATTCCATAATTATAACATGTAACTGTATCATCAGGATCTGCCTCCAGAGACAGTTTATAATTCTCTTCCGCCTCTTCCACCCGTCCTATATTATACAGGAGAATTCCGTATTCACAAAGTAAAATTGCATTATTAGGCTCCAATTTCAGAGAAAGTTTATAATGCTCTTCAGCTTCTACTACCCACCCTAAATCATACACAAGCCTTCCATATTTATAATGTATGAATGCATTATGAGGTTCTGTTTCCAGAGCACGCTTATATTGTCCTTTAGCCTTCTCCATGTGTCCCATTCGCAAGAAATGCGATCCGTAATTACAACGTATAGCTGCATTATTAGGATCTACTTTCAAAGCGTGCTTATACTTCTCTTCAGCCTCTCCCGGCCGCCCCATTTTATCCAGATGAATTCCATAATTACAAAGTATAGATGAATTATTTGGTTCAGCTTGCAGAGAAAGTATAAATTGTTTTTCTGCCTCTGTAAACCTCCCCATTTCGTCCAAAAGAATTCCATAATTACAATGTATAGATGCATTATTAGGTTCAGCTTTAAGAATAAGTTTAAATTGTTCTTCGGCTTCTTCCATTTTCCCCAATTTACTTAAAACGATTCCATAATTAAAACATATGATTACATTAGTAGGATCTAACTGCAGATCATACTCATATTGTACTTTAGTTTCCTTCAGCTGCCGCTCATTTTCCAGTAGACTACTTTTTTTATTACATGTGGTTGTATCATATGTGATAGCACCCAGTTCATGTATAAGCCCTTTATCGGCTTTTTTCCTGAGTTCCATTCAGATCAAGTCCAATAAACTCAAATTAAACTATATGCATTATGAATAAAGTTTCCTCTTCCAATTGTTAATATTATCAATAATTTCGCAAACTTTAGGTTTCTTAGCTAATTAATCCAAAATTGGTGATAGGAACTCTGCAAGTAAGAATAATCCACAAGCTTTTATGTGTCCTCTCCCTACTCCGCACACCGGTTGGAAGTCTCACCGACAACTTTAAACTAGCTAGAGCCAGATAACGTCCTTCTAACGCATAGCAGACTCAAGCTTCACCCGCACACATTCAGAAAAGATTTCTGGTGTTGTTTTAGAAATATCAATATAACCAATGGTAGATAATATTCCAGGGATATCAGTATTATCAAAACGTGCAGGTAGGATATATTCACTTTTTTCTTGAATTGCTCTTACTAGCGCATTTCTTCTTTCAATATTAGTCCAGATTTTTTCTTTGTATTCCTTAGAAACGAAGATTAGACAAAACTTTGACTGTTTACTATATATTTTTTGAAATTCTTCTACTAAATCTCTACCCCATAATTCTGCTTGGATTCCTACATCTTGATCGTAGAAAACCTTAATACTGTACTTATTTTTTAAGATTTGATACACTTTACTGACATATTCTCTTTGTTCACCTGCAAATGAAAACACAATATCATAAACAAAATTGTTGCCGCTTTCTTTAGGGAGATTATTTTCTTGTAAAGTGGGAATAATGTCTAGAATATCAATGTTCATTTTGCCAAAGAATTTCAACAACTTATCCAGCTGAGTCTTTGGTTCTTCATCCAATTGTCTTTGCGAAATAATTTCATTAAGAAAGATTTTTCCAATTCTCTCATCCAAATCGAAAACGTCAATTAAAAATTTAGTTATCGCTTCTGGATAATCGTCATCATTCCAACTCTGAGCTCTTCTCACTCTTTCGTGCTTGGGCTGATTCAAAAGTTTAATAACTCCGCAAGAGGTAGCAATTTGTGTCCAGTTAGTTTCATAAAAAAACCTGGAAATAAAATCTGCAAGGCGAGAAAGTATAATATCCCTTTGTATATTTTCATCCATTTCTAGCATTCATTCACCTTATTTCTCATATCCCGCTCGAATATACAATACTTTATTACATATTTAGGATATTATCATTGGATTTAACTTTAGTCATATTTTATAACATAACTTATTACTAATTAGCATAGGACCGGATACAGTATCTGGGATGGACTGTTTCGATTTAAAGGTGTAAAATTGGATAGATAATAGGATCAAACTCGCTAAAGATGAAATAAGGAGCTATGGAGAAATTGCTATTCGTGAGGTGAGCAGGTCTTAGGCGGACACTGTCAAAAAAGAAGAAAAGTTAAACAAAAACTTACATAGTTATTTATGATGTCAAAAAAATTAAAAAAATATAGGTGAAAGTAGTTGTCAATGGTTCGTTATATTTATCAGTTTATCATTTATATTGAGATCTGTGACACATAATAAGGATAATGGAGCTTACGTTAACGACAATATCACACTTGACCCTGAATCTTATCGTATCAGAGAAGTATACGCTTATTTTGGACTCACAATGTTTCATATTCAATGTTTAGAAAGAACTTTATCTATGCTCGGGGCTACTGTGTACAATTCTAATGTAGATAATATTACTAGATCTCAATTTGACTCTATTCTTGAAGTAAATTTTAAGAAGACACTTGGTCAAATGATAACACAAATCAAAAAATCTGTCGATTTGCCAGACAATTTTGAAGAGAAACTTACAGATGCTTTGAAAAAGAGAAATTTTTTGGCACACCATTATTTTTGGGAACGTGCTATGAAGTTTAGTCATACATGTGGCCAAGAGGAAATGATAGCAGAACTTAGTCAGTTGAGCATTTATTTTGAGGATATGGATCGTGAATTAGATTTAGTTCTACGAAAATGGATGAAAGCTAAAGGAATAACCGAAGATAAAATTTACAATATTATGGGTAATTTGCTTCTTTCAGAAATTAAAGGCACTGATAATGATGAGGCTGTTAAACAGGTTATGAATACAATTCTATATCAAATTCTAGATGATGCGGCCTCGAAAAAAATGTAACTGTCAATGTTTTTTATTAGAAGTAATAAATGATTAAAAAGATGGAGCAGCGGGAACAAAGGTATCAATTTGTTTGAAAATTAGAAACGGTTTATTAGATTTGAAAATTACAATAAGATATTGAACTGGAATAAATACTAAAATGAAATTGTATTTCGTTCATAGATTCGAATATACGTAATTATCTAATCAAAATCAGTATAAGATTAACTGAATAAAGTATTAGCGAACTTTTGTAAAAACTCTGTACTCATTTTGTATTTGGGTGGATATTTTGGTGCAATTAACTTACCATCGAAAATGTACTTATCATCAAATCCTAGTTGATAATACCCTACCATGCTAATAAAGTCAATGTTTTCTGCATCGTAGAAACCATTGTTAGCTCTTGAATACTTCACCATCTCTGATTTATGATCTCTAGTTATCTGAATATCTCCATACAATCCAGTTAAAGAATCACTTTCAAACATCTTGAAATTCGGATAATAAATGCCTTCATATTTAAACAAAAGAATTAGAGGGCACTTTAAATCTATATTTTTACTTTGAATATACCCTAGCTGTTCTTCCATTTTGTTGTTACAGCTATTTTTTATTATGTCTCCTACTATAGTAACTACTGCTTCTTCAGTAAATTCTCCAGTAAACTTAGAGCGTTTTGTAGCTATTTCGATAAGAACTCTTTCACCATTACTTTCATCTTCAATTAACAAATCTAAATTTTTAGATTTTGGTTGCAATTTATCTATAGGGTATTCAGGCGTTATTTTAAAATAGGGTGCTAATTTAGCAGCTACTTCAATTTCTGTTAGGACGGAATTATCATTATCAGGACTCAATAAATCTTTCTTAAACTTCTTTTTACGATATTCGATATTATAATGCTTTATAGTTTGGAATACGCTCTCAAGATAATGTTGATATTCTTCAAACTGAGGATTACCAAAATATATTGCTATACTACCAGGATTTGATTGAGCTTCCTTAATTATATTGTCATACCCAATAGTATTGCACAAATAAGGAGCTTTTCTTAGATTAGATTCAAGCGTCTGAAGATCATATTTTTTATCCATAATAAAGAACTATTATTCTTTCATAAATAATGAACTTTCAATTAAGGATAGCGCATTTATCCTTGAATGATAGCATAACTTTCATTCAAAGATATATATCTAGGTTTAATATCTTCTCGTGGTACCATATGCATAAAACCTTCAGAGAGTTTAACAGAAAACCTATTCTTCAGCGAATTCAGCTATTTCGAGATTAGTAAATCAGAGGTAAAAAGATTAGATACTACGATCCATAAACTGGAAAGAATGATTGTTTTGAGACCTCATTCGTTACAAGCAAGCCCATTATAAAAAGTACATGCCCTAGCTCTATTTGAAATACCCATAAAAGAAAGAGATTACAAGTAACGTAGAAGATGAGAGATAATTGTGTATTAAATATTTTATCAGTAATCAGTATGTTAAGTTCTCA
>JBNAKO010000259.1:0-9979 GCA_049706495.1 Methanosarcina sp.
CCCTCTGGGTATGCCGATTTCCCACATAATGGCTTCAGGAATGACAGGCATGAGAGCTGCAGGAGACCTTGTTGCAAGGATGCAGTTTTCAAAGAACATGCGAATAAATGACGCAAAAGAATATGTCGCAAAGAAACTCGGAGTAGACAGGATGGATCTTTCCGATGAACACGTGATGCGTGAACTTCGAGAAGAACTCGACATTGGAGTAATCACCTCTGTGCCTGGAGCTGCAAAAGGAATTGCCGCAAAAATGAACATAGAAAAGTTGCTCGACATTAAAATAAACTCCTGTAATGTCTTCAGAAGACAGATACAGTAAAAAGAAATTATGTAAAACGAAATTCAGGCTGCTGCCTGAATTTTTCAATTTTTCTACTGCAGGAAAAACAGAACTTACATATAAAATCTATAAAGATTAAGCCTATAGAATTTGCATGATTTATTTGCATTATTTTCTGTTACATATCAATCTCCGGGATTTAAAAGTCAGCCCTTGCGGAAGTAAATGTGTAACTTCAAATTTTCAAAAATGAATTTTTACACACATATTTATTGCTGCCACAAAACTATCCGTGCTAAAAACATTTAATGTGCAAAATTCTGGAATTAAATCCTGGCTAAAAATGGGTAAAAAACAGATAGTATCTTAATGACCAATTTCATTGATATTAAAAACAGACCCGGACATTTTAGCAGGTTAGAGGCATTCTAGAAGGCTTAAGAGTTTTGTATGAATTTCAAAGAAATACTAATTTCCTGCTGCCTATTTTTCCAATTAATTTATAGAACTTTTTAAGCGTTACAGTAAGGACCCAGGAAAGTGTTTTATTTTTTTGCATCTTATTACAAAATCTTTAATCCTTTTTTATTTTGGGATAGTTATTTTTATTTCTTCTACATTTAGAACTTATTATTTATCTTTCATTATATCACTTTTTTTTGCTTCTCCATTAATTATTTTCAGGTAACTTGTTCTAATATTCTATCTTTTTTTATCTGCGCTTTACCCGCCTCGAAATATTTATATATTTATAGATCCTTCTAAGTATTAGTAAATCAAATTTACTTGATTTACTTTTAATGTGCCATTTAAATCTCCGTAAATCTGCAGACTCTTCAGACAAATTGCCTTTGAACCTCCATTGAATTTTTACTTTTTTATTTTTCTCTGATTTCCTTCAGGGAAATTTTTATTTTTCACTTTTTCACTTTTTTAATCTTCTATTTTTTTATTTATTATTTTCCCTTTATCTATACCATTCACAATTTTTATTGCCTAATATTTATTTTTTTTAAAATTATATTATTATCATTATTATTATTATTATTATTATTTTTTAGCTCTTAATTTCCTGTATGTAAATAAAAGAAAACCAATCATGTCCTTCTCATTGAGCCCAAGATTTATTAGAGATACCAAGATTTATTAGGGATAAAATCATTATCCAGCGAGCAACCCCGAAATAAGAAATCTTCAATTTAGTTAGCAAGTAGAGATTTTTTATTTTAGAGAGATTTTTTGGTTTTCTTATCGTTAATAAAATGCATTAAACTTCGGTGGGATTATGGCCGACAGAATTCATTGGGCAGATATTATAGCTGAAAACATGTTAATAAAAGGGGGCAGACAACGTATTGTCATAAATTTTATCCCCCTCGGCCTTAATCATATAAATGATATTAGAGCTGCGGTAATTGCAGATGCTATTTACAAAACTCTTCTTTCCAGAAACGTAGATGCCGATTTAATCCTTATTGCGGATAATTATGAGCCTCTGCTGAAGGTTTTTCCTTTCTTACCTGAGAGTTACGCTGAATATCTCGGGAAACCTATTTTTGAGATTCCCTGTCCATGCCGAAATTGCACAAATTATGCAGAACATTTTATCGGCCTTTTCCTTGAAACTCTTAAAAGTATGGACATTAATCCAGAGATCTTCAGGGCAAATGAAATTTACAGTGGCCGTAAATCTGCTCAATTCATAAAAACTGCTCTTGTTCAAAAAGAAAGGATTGCAGGAATTCCTGGAGAAATCGCCGGAAAACCTGCAACAAAAGATTGGAGCCCTTTTACTGCCAGATGTAACAAATGTGGGAGGATCACAACAACAAGGGTTACAGGCATTAATCTGGAAGCCGAAAGTGTTTATTATGTATGTAACTGTGGGGATCTGGGTACAGTTCCGATGGCGGGTGGGGGTAAACTAACCTTGCCTGTAGCCTGGCCGTTTTTCTGGGAGGTTTTCAGGCCCACAGTTGAGGTTACAGGAAAGGGAGATGCTTTAAAAAACAGGGCTTACGATTTGGGAAAACGAGTAATAAGAGAAATCTATGGAGATGAACCTCCATATCCTGTTCTATATGAATCGGGATCATTTGGAAAACAAGGAACAGTTTCTTCCTGGAAAGAAAGTTTCTCGGTTTCTGAAATTCTTGCTATAATGCCTCCTGAAATCCTTCGTTATCTTATTCTCCGTACAAAACCTGAAAAACCTGTTAAATTTGATCCAGGACAGCCTTTTCTTGCTCTGGTTAATGAATATGAAAACTTAAAGGCAAAATTCCGGGAAAATGATCCTTCCCTTGGAGTTTTTGAAAAAAGAATTTATGAGTTGTCAGAGATAAAGGATCTTTATAAACCTGATATTTCTTTCAAGCAGATGGTGATGATTTGCCAGGCTGCCAGGGGAGATCTCAAACAAATTCTTGAGACTTTAAAGCGTTCAGGTCTCTCTATTGAAAATGAAAAGTATATTCGGGGGCTTATAACTAACGCCTCCAATTGGCTTGAAAGCTATGCTCCTCCGTTTATGAAATTTAGCGTAAAAGAGAAAGTGCCTATTAAGGCTGCAACCCTTTCAAAAGTCCAGAAAGCCTTTCTTAAAGCCTTTGCAGCTACTATTGATGCTAAAAATGAGATAAATGCAGAAGAATATCATTTATTAATCTATTCGGCAGCAAAGAAAGGCTCTTTTCTGAACATGCAAATTGAAAAAGAATCAGGTATTCAGCTTCTCAATATTAACCCTGAAGATCTCTTTAAAGCCATATACATCTCCATACTTGGCCAAAACTCAGGTCCTAAGGCAGGATGGTTTCTCTCCTCCTTTGAGAAAGACTTTCTGGTAAAAAGGTTTAAAGAAGCTTCCTCCTATATTCCTGGAACTCAGAATAAAATAGATACATAATATAGAATATCTGCTTTATCCCAAAAGCTATTATAAAAATAAGCCTCTCATACTTGAAAAAATAAATTCTGAAACATTACTATATAATATTTACTATATAGCTAAACATGATAAACATGAATAAATCCTATCCCCACACTTTCTTAGATAGAAGTAATGCTGTAAACTCCGCAAATTATGTAGATTCTTACGAGCAAAAGTCTCTAAAAGAACATTTTTTTTCCTGGGATAAAGAATATTCTCATCTGAAATGGGGTGGCCCTGCATCTATCAGGGATTTGCAAAACTATCTGCCTGCAGGTTCCAGAATCCTTGATGCTGGCTCGGGAAACGGCAGATATCTTGGAGAAATTTCAAGATATTATGATACAGTTGGGGTGGACGTTTCTTTAACTGCTCTCCAGATTTCCAGAAATCAGCTTACAAAAAGTTCAAGATTTGCCGAACATATTGAGGCAAGCGTGCATGAACTTCCTTTTAAAACTCAGGTTTTTGATGGAATTCTCTGTTATGGAGTACTTCAACATCTCTTTAAAGAAGAAAGAAAATCTGCAGGCCAGGAATTCAAGCGTGTCCTTAAAAAAGGAGGATTTTTGTTCTTCGAAGGATTTGGAGCCGAAGATATGCGGTATGGAGGCGAAGTCTCAATTCCTTTTGAAGAAAATACTTTTTTGCGGCAAAATGGAATAATTTATCATTATTTTACAAAAGAAGAAGTAGATCTGCTCTTTCAGGAATTTGAAATTCTTGAGTTAAAGGATATGATAAAAGAAAAGATCTTCAAGGGAGAAACTTATAAAAGACACATAATAAAAGGAATTTTCCAGAAGTCTTGAATCTCCTTCTCAGATATTTGTAATTCTGAATACTCAGTACTTCATAAGTAAATACTTAAAATGTTGTATAAATCTTGTAAATTGGTTTTCTAAGTCAATTTTCTAAATTAAGCTTCTGAATTACTGAAATTCTCTCAAATATTTTAAATTTAAAACATTCATATCTAAAGTTATAACAGCAGGATATTAAATCCTGGAATTTTAACTCTGCTACATTCTTATTAAATTTTTGATAATTTTCTTTCCCTCTTTTTTTAAAAAGCTAATTTTAAGTAATTTAATACAATTATGACAAGTGCCCCGAAAATACCTCCTATTGCACAAATCAAAACTGCTATCGAAGTAATTGCAATTTCAAGCCCGAGTAAAACCTTTGCTACAATCAGAACTATAACTCCAAGCACTGCGTTTATTGCAAGACTTGAAGCAGTTTTTAGAACTTTATATAGTACAAAAGCTACTACAACTGCCAGAATCAATACCATTATTTCGGTAGTTCCAACTGTCATAACCCATACATACGAATTCAACTTATTTATAATTATCATTGAGTTTCGTAATATAACCAGGTCTAATTTGTAATAAATTATTCATAGGCAATTAAAATTATTCGATAATCGATTATTTGATAATCAATTATTTGATATCCAATTTCCTGATATTTTTAATGTCAATCTTTAAAATAGAATATATCTAAAAATCTATCTAAAATTATTTCAAAAACTTAAATTATTCTTTTTTAAGAAATAAATTAAGGTTTATTGCCGGCTCTTCTTTCAAAGAATTCTAATGAACTCAAAAATCCTTTGTTTAAGTATTAATTTATCCGGATATGCCTGTATCTCAATTAAAGGATCAGGATTTCCAAGTATCATTGCCGAAACTACTGCGTCTGGCCTGTGCAGGCAGAGTACGGGAATTCCCTGAGTAAGAGCTCTGCAAATTTCATATCCTACTCCGGTTGAAGGCACTGTAACCTCGGCGATTAAAGCATCACTTTCTGAAAGCAGATTCATATCGCGCATATAGATTTCTTCTTCGGTCATTTCCATTTCTAATTTTTCCAGTTCAGGGTCTGCAACATGCAGGCTGGTTACTTCAGCCCCTGCTTCTTTTACAAAGTCGCATATCAATTGATATGTTTTAAGTAGCTGCCTTCCCCCACGAATAGAGCCTGATAGAAAAATCCTTGGAACTTTCCTTGTAGAAAACTCGACCTTCTCCATAACTTCCATACTTTTGCCCTCAATGGTATTTTTTTTATACATTAGACTTATTCTCTTACCTGATCAGAACCTGAAATATTAGCCAGATCTCAGACATGCAGCCTTAATTCTTTATTGCACTCCTCTAAAATAATGTCCCTTAGTAAAGTCTTTTCCGTAGGCTTCACATTTCTCCTTGCCTGATTTTCCGGTTTCAAGATAAGTATCAATTACATTTCGATACGCTCTGGTAATTTTCCTTATTTCTTCAGAGTTTTCCATTCCAAGAGTTTCAATTCTGAATCCTGATACTCCACTTTTAAGAAATTCAGGAACATATTCAAGCATGCAAAGAGCCTTTGAATTAAGAAGATGCATCCGGCATTGCCTGTCCATCAGGAGAGGAAATCTGTAATTTTTCTCATCTTCCAAAATAAAATTTCCTGATGTACATGGGGCACTGCACTTGCCTTTTTCTTTTTCCAGCAGGCTTCCTGCAAGACAGTGTTCAGACTCCATAAGTTCCAGACGCCCGTGTACAATACATTCTACAGGCCCGGAAGGAGTAATCTCTTTTATTTCTTTAAGGGTAAGCTCCGGGGAAAGTACCACTCTTTGAGCTCCTTCCTGTAAAAAGAAAGCAGAAGTATGGCCATTAAAGGTATTAAGTGGGCTGTCTGCAATAAATGGGATTTTTTCTGCCTTGGCCAGGTTTAAAATTCCCATATTGGAAACAAGAACCCCGTCAGCTCCAAATTTCTCGCAATAAGAAAATATTTTTCTAACGAATTTAATTTCCGAATCTTTCACAATTTTTGGGGTAATAAAATAGATCAGTTTTTTTGCTTCCCGGGTTTTTATTACAGCTTCTTCAAAAATATGGCTTAAGTCTGTTTCAGAGTTCTCTTTTGTTCCTATTTTTTGCCCTGTCTTTAATCCTGCTCCCTGTTTTCTAAAAAGGCCTTCTCCGAAATAAACACAATCTGCTCCTCCTGAAAGCGCTTCTTTCAGCCCTTTAAGAGAATATACTGAGACTGCGAGTAAAGGATTTACAGAGTTTTCGGATTGAGACTGAAATCTTTCTAATTTTTCCTGTTGAGCATCAGTTTCTTCTGCTTTTTCCGCTTTTCCGGAATCTGGCCTCAAAGGTTCAGGATTTTTGAGAGGCTTTCGCTTCCACTTTGAAATTCTCAGGTTTTCAAGTTGCGAAATTGCGTTTGTTCTCAAATCATTTAACTGACCTATGGGGATAAAAATATCCTTTTCAGCACTTATGTGCATCTCAGCAGCTTCAAAAAGGGTATTTCCAAGCTTTGAGAGCTGTTTTTCTATCTGGGCTTTAGAAGTAGGCTGTTTTTGCGCCTTTTCAACAATATATTCGGATTGAAATTCTACAGTATTTGAATCTGTATCTCTTATTTTAATACACGCAGGTTTTCCCTGAATTAAGTACGCATCAATAAACACTGGAATCTTAGGCCTCAGACTTCCGGATTCGCTTTCTTTTTTAAGAGAATCCATAAGCTTTTTGTCATGGGTTTTATAAACCGTGCTGCCTGAAGGAGCCCTTGCTTCAAAAGGAATTTCTACTAATGCGCCTTCATCTGCGTTATATACAGGCCCTTTTTCGGTGAACATCGCTGAAATTATCTTCCCTTTATCTTCAGGACTCGTTTCAGCATTTTCAACCATTATCCCATCCCCAAGCTGAAGAGCACGTGAAAGTTTTACTCGAATACGGTTTGAACGTCTGTCGTATCCGGTAACTACTCCTGCAGGCAGTCCGCGATTATGCGGATTTTCCTGACTCATTAGTTGGCCGCGCGGGTTTTCAAAAAAGTAGCCTTCCGTAAAGCCTCTATTAAAAAGCTGGGTCAGGATTTCCTGCTCCTCTTCGGAAACAAAGTAGCCTGAAGGATTTTCAAAATATCGATCAATAAGGCGGCGGTAAACCCTGACAACTCCTGCAACATATTCGGGTCTTTTCATTCTGCCTTCTATTTTAAAAGAATCTATCCCAGCTTCGATAAGTGTACCAAGATTTGAAGCTATATTAAGATCTTTAGGGCTTAATAGATAGGAATTTGTGCCTGTCCTGACCTGTTTTCCCTCGCAATAAAGCCTGTATTTCTTGCGGCAGGGCTGGGCGCAGTATCCTCGATTTCCGCTTCTTCCTCCAATCAAGCTGCTCAAAAGGCATTGCCCGGAATAAGAGATACAAAGGGCTCCATGGATGAAAACCTCTATTTCAGTCCCGGTTTTTTCCCTTATCCGTTTTATCTCCTCAAGTGAAGTTTCTCTGGAAAGTACAACCCTTTCTATCCCCATTTTTTTAACAAATTCAACCCCTTCTCCGTTATGCAGGGTCATCTGTGTGCTTGCATGCAGGGGAAGGTCAGGCAAATATTTCCTTGCAAGTGAAATCAGGCCCACGTCCTGTATTATAATTGCATCTGTCCCAATTTCCCTGAGACGGAAAAGTAATTGAAGAGCACTTTGAATTTCCTTTTCTTTAAGCAGGGTATTTACAGTTACGTATACTTTTACTCCCCTCAGATGAGCATAATCAATTGCTTCTTCGAGCTCTTTTTCTGTAAAATTAGATGCATACCCCCGGGCACTGAAAGCCCTTGCCCCGAGGTAAACAGCATCAGCTCCATTTTCCACAGCTGCAATAAGGGCTTCCATGCCTCCAGCAGGGGCGAGGAGTTCCGGTTTTTCAGGCTTCATTAATTTGATTACGGAAGCGGCCCTTAATTAAGCTTTGGCTTCCTGAGGCAGGTAAAAAAGATCTCAGGAAAAATTTCCTGAAAATTCTCCGAAAAACACTTTTATATGTTATCCTTATTTTTGATATAATATTCAATAAATCATATACAATTATTAATATAAGAAAATTCAATGTAATAACTATAACATGTAATTCAATGTAATGAATATAACATATAACACCTTGGAAGTGTTATATTTTTTATAATTGAGCTAATCCCAAAACTTAAAATTACTTTTCTTAATCCTGTACTCCAAATTATCAAATGTGCTTCTTATAAAATAAGTAATTTTGAGAAATTAAAATTAATAGATAAAAATGGGTTTTGGAATAGCTTTATTCACTCTGCGAATATGAATTGTTTAATCTTTGTTATTCTTTAATTAATAAAAAAGTTCTAAAACAATGTGATTAAATAAATCAAAAAGTAAATTGGAAATACTTGAGCTTCTTTCACAAATTTCTGGAATACAGGATTGATACGAAGTAATGTATTTCCAGCTTAGAAAAAATTAATAAGAAAAATGAGTAGATATATTTCTTGCAGGGTTAGATCTGTGTTTTCAGGTTATGCTTTTGGGCCTATTATCCAGGAAATAGTCCTTCCTTCTTTCTTGCCTTTTGTGGTTTCACAGACCATTTTTCCATCCGGAATGTGGCATTCGCAGGAATAGCTGACCTGGTCGGTCTTTCCTACGTATTTGAAATGAATCTTACAAAATCCACCAAGGCATTGTGCTCCATACTTAACCCAGCCTTCAATATCAGCTCCGCCTTCACAGCTTCCTTCACATGCAATGAGTTCAAAAGCTTTTTCCTCATAAGATTCGATTTTTGAGGGGGCGCCGTGGCCTTTTTTAAATTTTCCTTTCTCTATTTTTTCAGCTTGGAGTGTCAGATCCTCGCCTGTGTCGTTCAGGATCTTAATCTTCAAACCCTCTACGGTTTCCATAGTTTCTGCATCTGACATTTTAGATTACCCCGATTATATGAATCCTGATAAGAATTCCTGATAAGAGATAACCTCTAAGAAATAAAAAAGTATCTCTAAGATCTAAAGGTAAAATCTGTGAAAGTATATTTACAAAAATGAAAAATCTCAGATTTATTGAAAACCAGGTATTTTTTACGAAGCTTGTCCCTTAAAATAAAAGATTACTTAGAACAATTTGGATAAAAATTAATTTAATATTTTAATTCTGGCATTTCAGTCCGTGCAGACACAGGGTTTTTCCTTGCAGGTAGGACACACGCCGGGGTACTTTTTAAGGAAGGCTTTTTCAAGGTCTACATCATAAAGATTAGCAAGTGCTCCTATCCAGGCAAAACAATCTGCAAGTTCCTCTTCTATATTTTCAGAATCTTCTCTGCGAATTGCTTCTGCAAGTTCCCCTATTTCTTCAACCAGCCAGAGCATGGTTGCATTACCCCCTCTCCTTCTATCATTATGAGCATAAAGTTCGTACATTAATTCTTGAAACTCTGAGATTTCCATAACTTCCCCTCTGGATAGTTCTTATTATATCTTATAATATAATTATATAAAGTTAATTACAACCTTACAGGAATATTTTTCTGCTTCAGGTATTCCTTAACCTCTCCAATCGAATATTCATTAAAGTGGAAAATACTTGCTGCCAGAGCTGCATCTGCTTTTCCACTGGAAAAGCCTTCATAAATGTGTTCGGGATTTCCTACTCCCCCAGATGCTATAATGGGGATATCAAGCTCTTCAGAAAGCTTTTTTGTAATAGGCAGGTCATAGCCGGCATATGTTCCGTCTCTATCCATACTTGTGAGCAGGATTTCCCCTGACCCCAATCCTTCAGCTTTTCTGGCCCACTGGACTGCATCAATTCCCGTAGCTTCCCTGCCTCCGTAAATCACCACTTCATACCAGGCAGGGGTTCCGTCTTCAAGTTCAAGGATGGTTTTGTCAGGGTTATTTTTTACATCGAGGTTGCGCTTACAATCAAT
>JBNAKO010000260.1:0-30269 GCA_049706495.1 Methanosarcina sp.
TGCGGTTTACAATTAAACTTGAAGAGTCTGAAGAAGGAGGTTATACAGCCCAGTGCCTTGAAATTCCTGCTGTTATTAGTGAAGCAGATACCAAGAAAGAAGCGGTTGAAAACATTAAGGAAGCTATTCAGCTTGTCCTGGAAGTAACAAAAGAACGAGCTCAACTATTGGGGGGAATCCCCACTGTGGAGGTTCCCGTTGGCGAAGTTATCTCCATTTTACAGGAAGATCAATCAGAATCCAATTGTTAAATTACCGTAATAAAAATTTTTAGAAGAGTATAATATAATAGGAGAGATTTATTAATATAGAATTTTTGAAAAAGAATTAAAGAAATATCTAGATAAGGCAATTTAAGTTAATTATTCTTTTAAAAAATCAATTATTTCTCTATCGGATTTTCTATATCTAGATACGGGAGGCTTGGATTTTTCATTCTTTTCAAATAATGAATGCAACTTATTGATGGCGATAGGGTCTGTTATATGTAAAGAGTTTTGTTCCAAATATCTTGAAGCCATTCCACCAACCCGCTTAATTTTATATTCAATATTTGATTTTGATAGTTTAATTAATGATACTAAATCGTATTTTTGTAAAATTATTACATTTATTTTACCAGATTATATTAGGTTATATTATAGTATAGTATAAATCCATATTAACTTATCCTATCCAATCATTCTGAGTTTAAATATTTAACTAATTGAATTCTTTCCACTTTATCCTCTTGAATTTCTGATTGCAGCTCTGTGAACCCATAATTTTTATAAAAATTTACAACATAATTGGCTTCTTTATCTGCTTCAAGCCAGACTATCGTTCCTCCCAATATTTCCATACATTCATAAACAAGATTAACAGCTTCGTCGAGAAGATATTCACCCTTGAAATTATATTTAAACATATCATTTTTTCCTAATTGGGCAATAAAATAGGAGGGGATTCCATCTTGATCTTTTAACAAATTCATATCTTTTTTTTGTTTTCGAGTAACTTATTTTGATCAACAGTTAAAATTTTCAGGGCTAATGAGAAAAACCCAAGAATATATAAATTTTCATCCTCTCTATTTTTTCTATCAAGGATAAGATAAGACCTGCATATTGATTTATCCTCAAATTTTTCTATTTTATTCCGGATAAAATCCTGTATATCAGAATCTTTTGAGCAGTAGAAGCTCTCTAATGTTCTTTTTACTTTATTTTCATTGCTAAATTGTATAAACTTATTATAAGGAACAACAATAGGATCAATCTCAAATTCAAAAGAGGTGAAATAATTCTTTATGTTTATCACGTAATCAATATCTTCCAGCTGGTTTTCTTCAGGGCGATATATATTTAGAAAATTCATTCCTTCTGAGCTTATAGAAATTTTCCAACACTAAAATCTTTGGTCAGTTTTTGTTCAAGATCAGTGTATGTGCATTTTTCAGACTCGTATAGATACTTGATTACCTGACTAAGTATATTTTCAAAACAGGGCAGTTTCGTCTTTTTACCCAAAAATACCAGATCCTGAAAAATAGTAACTTCAGAAATACTGGGTTAATTCTTATTATACTTTTCTAGGAACATTTAGCAAATGCTACTGATTTTACATGAAATATTTTTTATGCACAGCAAATTTTTAATCATGAAAAAAATATGTAGATTTTCATATGTTACGAAAAAGAGGGAGAGTACTATGTTTCCTGGTGTCCTGAACTTAGCATACCATGTCAGGGTTAGATAATTGAAGAAGCTATTGCGAAATGAAAGAAACGACTAAACTCTAGCTTGAAGATTAGGAAACTTAAACCTTGAAACATTAAAATATGCATTAGCAACTAAGTTCTATCCCTTGAGTACTTATTGGAAGACCCATACTGTTTAGCCCGAGAGCATCCAGACTTCTGTGAACTAATTTATTTCTCTTATTAATCTTTAATTTCAAAGTTAGCCGGATATTATCTTTACTGACTTCAATAATTGCTTCAAAGTATTTTGTGTTCCTTAAATCTTCTTGTGTAAGGTTGAGTCTCTTTGATGCATCAAGGATTTCAATAGCATTATCCGGGAATCTTGGCTAATATCAAGAATTATCCCGTCCAGATCTAGAGAAGATTTGTATTTTTTATTGCTTCCGTAAAGAAAATGCTGTCATTTTTTCAAAATCATAATTGTACTTAAGGAAGTATCTTTCTCTCTTATTTCTTTCAGGATGTCTGTGGCATGTATCCGATGTTCTACTACTCCCAGCAGGTCTATGAGATCTTTAAAATAAGGTGATAAACTCGAAGAACTATGTGTCATATCTGAAGATTAAGTAATTAATAAGGTCAAGCTCTTTCTACCGGTTATAGAATTGCATAATGATTATTTTTGTAATCATTATATTTAGAATAATTTCTTTGGAAGTTTAGGATTTGTTCGAAGCACAAAAAATATTGATCATCTGCTTATTCAAAGAAAATATTTGCAATAATTGTAATGTCGACCTTATAATTCCCCTAAAGAGAAACATTTTATACCACAGCGGAAATCACTTAATCATGGAAGAAACTTACAGATTTTCAGCCGTTATTCAAAAAGAAGGAAAATGGTATGTTTCCTGGTGTCCCGAACTTGATATTGCAAGTCAGGGAGAGACAATTGAAGAAGCTATAGAGAATCTGAAAGAAGCAATTGAACTTTACCTCGAAGACGAAGATGCTCAAATTCCAGCGGCAGGACAGGTCTTTACGACAACAATAGAGGTTTCTTCACATGCCAAAACTTCCCATTCTATCAGCTCGTGAAGTCATTAAAGCACTCAGTAATCAGGGATTTCAAGTAGTATCTCAAAAAGGAAGCCATATTAAAATGAAGAGAATTAGTCTAAACGAAACCCGTGTTGTTATAATACCTGATCATTCAGAAATTCCTATGGGAACTTTGAAGTCAATTATCCGACAAGCTGGAATGACCGAAGAAGAATTTATCAAGCTTCTTTAATTTTGCATAAGTATGAAGAGAATCTTTCATAGCTGTTTATAAGCAAGAAGTAAAGAGAAGAGTGAGAAAGGATGACTGAATCCTCTAATTATCGTTCCATTGACGTTTGGGATTACGATTTTCAAAATGATAGTTTGTTCTTTCATTCAAGTGGGATAAAATATAAATCCTCAATAGACCTGGGGGATATAATTTTAGATCTCGGTGAGGACTGCACTCCTATTGGAGCAGAAATTCTTGATGCTTCCGAAGTATTGGGTGTACCAAAGGCAAGTTTAAAAGAGCCTATCAAGTTCAGTGCCGTAATTAAAATCTCAGAGGAGACTATAGAAATTATTGTTAGCATTGTCGTTATTTCAAGGAACAGGAATGTAGAAAAGATAGCTGCTTCCCAAGGAGTTAACGATATCAATTTGCCTGTTGGGCAAGTGGTAATGGAAGTTTAACCTTTTTTTAATTATTTTTAGTTTTGCACAATATTTAGCTGATCTCGCAAAGATTTTTCTTCTTTTGTAGATGCTTTTCCAGCTTGCCTGGCGGCACTCTCTCAATCCAAAGCATCGATATGCTGTTTTTTCATGATTATAAGTATTGATTAAGGAAGCAGAAGATTTTAAAAGCTGTAAAGATTGAGTTCAAGCTTTATTGTAATGGAGCTAACTTATGAAATAAATTAAAAAACAGAATAAAATAAGGTAAGATTATATCGAAAAAACTGCATGCCTATAATTAGTTTTAAAGTGGTATTTAATTATTATTTAAATCAACGCCATCGACTTATACACAGCATCTATTGGATCTTCGTAAAAAGAAATCTGGAACTTACTGAAAAGATCCGGCGGTACTGTTGCAATCTTACCTGCTGATGCAATTGGGATCAGCACTCTTTTTGCTCCAGCATCAAGGCAAACCTGCAAAAGACCTGCAAGATTTTCAAGTAATCCTACAGAACCTCCTATAGTCATACTTCCCAAGATTGCGGTTTGTTCCTGCAGGGATCTTTCGATCGCTCCTGAACAGAGGCTTATGAAGGCTGCAAGGGCAAGTTCATCAGACATGCCAATTCCGTAGAGATCCTGAACGTATAAATAATAGTCTTTTTCTTTTACAGAAATGCTCTGGCTTATGGATTTAGCATTTGCTTTGAAGAAGTTGAAAGCTGTTTTTATAGATTCTTTTGACTGAGGATTTAAACCAGTACCTGACTTTTCGTATTTTCCAGATCCAGATACTATCTGGACTTCAAACTTGTATATCCCAATCTTTCCTGATTCAGTTGCTGCAACAGCGTAGGTTTCTCCTGGTTTTGTGATGCCTGCAGGAATTATTTTGCTTCCACCGCTTTCAGGTACAGGTACGAATGTTTCTTTCAAATTTTCACTATCAATATATGAAAAATTTACGTCGAAGAACTCAATCCCTCCGATCTTCTTGAGCTGCTCTTTTACGCGCCTTCGACCTACAAGTGCATATTCAAGGATCTCCTGGGCTTCTTCTTTAGTAATATTCTCGTCAGGGTAAAGGAGCTTCATAAGTCCAGAAAATGTCTTTTTTACTGCGATTACATCTCGTTGGTTCAGATTGTTTCCGAGCTTGAAAAACATGATTATATGGTCGGAATAGGAACGTTTCCTCATTTCTCTGAAAAATTCAGCGATATAGTCAACAATGAAACCATACCTATCAGTGAAATGTTCAGGCCGAAATTTTGGGACTTCCCAACCAGGGAGATAATAATGCATTCGATCGAAAAAAGCAGTGTCACTATTCATTGCTTCCGGAAATGGAGAGAAGAGGTGAGAAGTCTTTAACAGAGAGTCAATGCTCTGATTAACGTTTCCTACAAAAACAATTGAGGAGTTTGCATTTTTCTGCTCTTTTCCTCTTGCAAAAGAACCTGAGGCCATGTAGTCTTTGAGAATCTGGATTCCGTCTTTATCTTTGAAATGAATGCCTGCGACTTCATCAAATGCCACAACATCCCAAAGTCCAACAAGTCCTATTTGCCGGGTGGACATATTGTAGAAAAGGTTTGCAACTGTAGTCTGCCCACCTGAAACAAGGATGGAATTAGGAGAAATTTCTTTGTATACATGTGATTTTCCTGTGCTACGGGGGCCAAGTTCGCAAAGATTATAATTATTTTCAACTAGAGGAACAAGCCTTTCCAGCATATGCCATTTGACGGAAGTCGGAAGCTGGGTTGGTTCCATTCCTACGCTTCTTAAAAGAACATCTATCCATTCTTCTTTTGTGAAGTATTGCCTCGCTTCAAGGATTTCCTGGAGATTCATGTTGGGTATTTGAATAGGTTTTAAACTGGAAATTATAAAAGGAGATGCTGCAGATTCGGTGGAATACTCCATTTTGACCATGCACCAGATGCCACCCCCGAGCAGTTTTTCGTATTTTATGACATAATTAGACTCAATTTCAATATTAATGATCCCGAGATTGGAGAAAGAAGCTTCGTAAATATCTCTTTTTTCGTTTAATCTAACTGTAATTTTGTCAATAACTGTGTAATAGCCAGTCTCCCTGATTCTCGACTTAATTTTCTCAGCTTCATCGGGTCTCACATAGTTTCGGGACAGGATATTTTTGACTATTTGGACGCCTTCTTGAATTACATCCTCATCATCATCTGCACAGTAAGAGCCAAGAAGATATTCTAGCACATAGACAGGTACATTATGTCCGACCTTTAATAGCTTTGTAAGATCTTTTCGCACAACTCTGCCAGGGAAATATTTGATTAGTTTTTTGTCGGTTTCGAGGCTTGCTGTCTCAAGAGCTTCTTCAGTCATTTTTATCCTGTTCCTGTTACAATGTCCCTATCTAAATTCTATTACAGTATATCTTCATTCTTTCTATGTGTTCAGAGCCTCATATGCCTTATTCTCGCAATTAAAAGTCATCAAAGTCCCCGATCAAAAGATCTAGCTCGAATGGAATCCGTGTGATGTCTTTAAGTTCAGTTTTGTCGTCGTCAACCAGTCGCAGGTAATATATTTTATTTTCGAGATTGTTCCCAAGGGTAAGCATCACTGTGTACTGCCTTTCTTCGGGTTCATCGGCTTTACTGTTAGCAATAACAGTTGCTTCATCACTAATCATTTTTTCTTGCTCGCCTCCAATATCCCAGAGTGAAATTCTAAAGGTGCGTGGTCTCACTTTATCAGTAACTTTTTCGGTTTGGAAAATTTTTATTTTAAACTTATTACTTGTGATCTTTTTTCGATCGTTTATTATAGATACGTTGACTTTACCGGATTTGATACCCTTTTTTTCAAGATCCTTATCATTTTCTTTATGATTATATATCAAAACAGGTATGACAATTTCTTGAGGTGATGCTCCACCATGAGAGAAATTGAGCCCTCCGCCTTGAAGTTTAAACCTAAGATCTGCTTTTGGTACATATGCAAAAAGGGCTTGATGCGCATTTCCTAAAAGATAACTCATACCGAATTTATGGATATTTTCTGCTGTAGTATCCTGTTCGCTCAGAATAAACCTTCTTGTAGAATCAAGAATTAGTTGTTTATCGAAAAAAGAGATGTCTAATTTATCAAAGTTTTTCATATCGTTTCTTCTATAAATGAAGCCATGGTCAGCTGTAACAATTATATTTGTCGCATTCAATGAAGTTACTAATTTCCTGATAAGCTCCTCAAGTTCTTCAATTGTCTCTTGTGCAGCTTTAAATACGTCATCTTCAAGTGTTCTTTTGTCTCCAATGGAATCTATTTTATCGTGATAAATATAGACTACTCTTTTTCCTTTTATTAACTCCCTTGCTTCGTCTCTATGGCTCTTAATTACCTCATCAGCACTAAGAGCAACTGAATCCAGACATTCTTTTTGTAGAATCTTGCTTCTATTATCAAGTCCTTCTGAACTCATTCCATCCACAAATACATCTTTATTTCTATATTGCAGGCTTTTGTGTGGAAGCAAAGATGCCATTCCAAGTTTAGTGTATGAAGGAAGCACACCTGCCATATATTTGAGATCAACAAGTCCCAACATACTTTTGTTCAGTTTATCCCTTAGTTCTACAGCGACCTCATAACGCATAGCATCAGAAATAATTACGACAATTCGATCTCTTTCATTTCTGTTTATAATATTCTGAACATATTGTTTGTAGAAATCCGTCTGACTGTATGCAAGCTCAATTTTCCACTGTCCGTTCAATTTTGAATCTATAAGACTACTCCATTTTAATAACAGCTTATCGAGCAGCTTGTCTGCGTAGAGTTTTTCAATTAAGGGTCTGAGACTTCTCTTAAGGTTGTCCTTTTCTTGCTCTTTATCGTAGTAATAATAGAATTTCCTGTAAAAATAATCAATCTGATAGTAGGTCTCAGCATACGCTTTGAATAATTCGTACAAATGATGAATATTTTCAAGCTCATTAGCATTAGCTGCCCTTGAATTATCATAATGTTCCTTGGCAAACCGGAAGAGCTTAATCCCATATTCAAGCGCATTGTAGATGTTTTCATATTCGGAAAACCAGTGTTTTGTCCTGCGGGTATCTATCCAGAAAAGATGATTTTTGAAATTCTCTTCTGTTAGATCCATAGGACTGTTCAGGGATTTGAGTATATGAGCAATTAAAGCTTTGTCAAAGGCATCAACAGCTTCAGCTTCAAGATATGTATGTACGTCTCGTTTATCAAGTGCTGCCTGCAGGTTCTTTTCCAGATCCAGGCCATTTTCTTCAAGTATGTCCTTTGTGTATTTCTCAAAAATTTTGGAGTCCCGTGAGCTGTCCATCCAGTGCTTAAGGAAAATCTGGCATTCGTTTTCTTTCCGGTTAATGTACTGGTCATAGCCCGAAAGGGAAATTTCTGAATACCTCTTTATGTGCGTGATCAGGAAACTTAGAAAAAGCTTCTTCAGGGTAGGATTCTGCGCAGAAAAACCAAAGTCCTCTTCTATAAGTTCCCAGAATATTTCCTCTAGTCCAAACTTTGAGATATTTTCCCATGTGGGATTTTCGACTTCTTCTAGGGATTTTAGCATAGTATCTCTTATCATTAGTTTGAAGTCAAGTGTTTGCGTTTTCGAAAAAACAGCTAGCATCCCCAGAATAAACTCTTTTTCCCTCCAATCCTTCTGGTGGAGTTTCTTTAAAGGCTGGACTCTCTCCTTCTGGTTTCCAAAGAATTTCTCATATTTAGTAAAAAAGTCATCCAGTTCATGCCCATCAATCTCAAATTCACTCTTAATATCTGAAATCCTGCTGTTTTCAAATCTGGAAGAATAAAGCTGGATATCAAAAAGCCAATTCTCTTCATGAGCTCTTTCTTTATCTGGGCAATAGATAAGGTAATTTGATTCAGGATCTTCAATTTCAAGGAGCTTTTTAGTTTCAAAATAATTATTGTCAAGGATATGGAATTTAATTTTATCTTTTTCCAAATATTGTACTATCTCCTCAAGCTCTTCTCCCGGAGCCTGCTTTTCCTGATCCCAGGCAGTTTTATCTCTGTCATACCAGAAGACTATTTTTCTGATTTCATAGTCTTTCATTTCTGAGTTAGAGAATTTCTTGAGTATACTATTGCTGGTTTTTTCTATGTTAACCATAAGGAGGAAACCCCATATCCTGTTCTTGTTCTGCGTGTTCAGTGAGATTTATGCGGCTTTAATGCGGCATTACTGCGGCTTTTGCGGCTTTAATGCGGGATTCATAATATAGTGAGTTCCTTTTCCTGTGCTCCCTATCTTCTCGAAGATCCCTTTGTCTATCAAATCTTTGAGTTCCATTGTTGCAAGCCTGTCTTTAATCTCACCTACTTGCTGATATTCTTTATTAGTAATCTTTCCCTTCTCTTTTACGTAGAGCACAGCCTTGATCTGCCTCTCATTTAGTCCAAGTTTCCTGAGATATTCTTCATTGAAAATCTCTTTCCTGAAGACTACTCTAAAACCCTGATATTCTTCGAAAATAGGTTCTTGAAGTCCTGCTTTTTTGCAGTAATATCGCATTTTTTCGATACCGCTGCCCCACTGCTCGATTATTCCTACATCAAAAAATACTTCTGCTATTCCTTTGTTTCTCAGTTTAGAAGCATGGGGTTTGAAAAGGTCTGCCATGGTAAGGCCCATAGGAAGTCCACCAGGACTCCATACAATCAGTTCATTGTCATAAATCCGAATTTCAATGTGAGCGAGAGCTGTATAGTCCCTGTGACAAACTGCATTTACAACTGCCTCTCTAATTGCTTCTAAAGGATAGTCCCAGATTTCTTCTCTCTCAGGCTTTCCAGTCATAACGAATTTAACGCCAGTATTTTTTCTGACGAAATTCATAGCTTCTTCAACCTGCTCTAAAAGAGTATTTTCAATCAGGCGATCATCAATGACAATAGTCTGATCCTGATCTTTGAATCTTCCACAATGGATTACAGCCTGGGAAAGAAAACGTTTTCCTTCTTTACAAAACAAAAGCCCTGCAGCCCAGGTAGGCTTTCCATCTTTAACAAGATCCATTTTTTCGAGCACCTGGATAGGGTCTTCCTCTTCTCCAAATCCTTTCCTTCCGGAAGCTTTTGCCTTTCGAATATATTTCCTGATTTTTTCAAGGTCAAGATCTTCAAGAGATTTTCCAGCCGCTGGAAACCTATCCCAGCTCATTCCGGTAGACTGCAGGTGCATCTCCGAAATTTCCTGCGAATTCATACTCCGATTGCTGTTATTTACCCGTTTGAAGCATCTTCCCCGGACAGATACAGGTTTAATAGGGTACTCAGGAATCTTTACCGCTACAACTTTCTTACTTTCAAATTCAAGCACTTCGATTTCAGGGATAAGCTGCGGCTCGGTTTTATCTGAAACCTGGTTTGCCCATTTTGCCAGGGTTTCTTTTCCAATATCCACGCCGATAATGGTTCCTTTATCAGAAACTCCTATAAGAATAATACCGCCTTTTACATTAGCAAAAGCAACTGCTGATTCTACAGTCCTTTCATCGAATTTTTCCTTGAATTCAAGAGTTTCGGATTCACCGGAATTGACAAGTTCTTTAATTTCCATTTTTAACTTCCCTTATTTCCCAACCAGCTTCTTGTAAGTATCTTTCATTACCTGAAATAGTATCTCTGTGTGCAGCTACGCATAATAAACAAGTTGGTCTTGTCATGCCCACATAAGCCACTTTTAAAGATGTCTCTAAAATAGGTTTTATCCTTTTATCCCTGCTTGTCAAATAATTTATAATCCTTTTAATATCCGTACTATTTTTGTACCATGTTTCCAAGTAGAGAGTTGCTGTATGTGTTTCCCCCTTAACACTATGAACTGTAGCAACCTTAATGTTAACATCAGATTCTGTATATATGTTAGATTCTGAAAGTTGTTCTCTTCTTTCGGTATTGTTATTATTGAAAAAGTCATTAAGCTTTTTAATATCTACACCCACAAAGTATCGACAAAAATCATTCAATATAAAGTCTTTAAATAGCCCTGAAATATCTTCTCCAACATGAATTTTCAAGCACCAATCCGTTACTTTTGAGTTAAACATTTCCTCAAAATTCACATCTTTTTTTTCTAAGTATTGAATTAATGTCTTTTCAGTGAAGTGGTGAGAATCATTTGGATCCTTTACTTCGAGAAGTTTTACTACTTTTAAGAGAGCGTTTATCATTAATTGCTTATAATAACCAGCACCCTCAGCTTTTATGATGTCATTCTCTACTTTTTGCAGATATTCAATCAAAAAATTTGACTCTATTTTACGACGACGAAATTTACTTTGATAATCCCAATAATATGAGGGCAGAGTAATTTTATTTTCATTCTTTTTTCCTATCCACCCAATGGCCTTAAAGTCGCCATGTTCGTCCCATAAATTATATTCTTTAATTATTTTTACAAAAAAAGGAAGGACTGAGTTTATTGTTTCGTCATCAAATACCAAAAATTTTGGTTGTATATCTTGAACCGATGAATCACCAACAACGTTTTGTTCGTGTACACAAAGTTTTTGAGTGATTTGAGCAATCGAACTTGAAAATCTTTTACTTCCATTAATACATAAGCAATCATTGATTTCCAATGTGTTCTGTTCTTCTAAAAAACCATCGTATATAGCTTGGTTTCTATCACCAAATTTCTGTATGATTACATTCGAAGAATCAAATATTTGCTCCAGAATTGAATTTTGATTTAAGTTTGTATCCTGCATTTCATCTACAAAAACAAAGGAAAATCTCTCTGAAAATGCTTTTTTTAGCATTTCTCCAAAATCATTTAAATATTTAAATGCTAATGAATATGCTTCTTCATAATGTAATATTCCCTCTTTTAGCAAATCTTTTTTTATTTGAAATAGTTGTTGATATTTTTCATTGTTTTTATCTCTTAATAATGTACTACCCTTATAGTCTACAAAACTTTCATCTACATAATTAAACCTAATTTTTTGCACATATAGTGATAATGAGATATCTTCTCGTGTTGGTAATTTTTTGCGTAGCCACCTTTCTAAATCCCTTCTGTTTGGAATTTCCCAATACTTTCTGATGATTTCAAAATCATAAGAATCTGAATCAATCCTAGAAGGTCTTGTATTATAATAACAGATGCAAGCCGGTATAGATAAGTATCTATCAACAAATGATTGAATTGTCCCGAAATAATTCGGATAAGAGAATAAGATGTTCCCTTTTCTACCCAATTTTCTCTTAATCTCATTGATTGCTACGTTAGTGTGAGTTAAGACGCAGATTCCTTTATTGTCTTCGAAAGGCGTCTTTTGAGCAAGTATAGCTAACTTAGCTAATAATGTAGTTGTTTTACCGCTTCCGGGGCAGGCTTGGATATCTTTAGACTCCATACATTTTATGACAGTTCTTCTTTCGGAATCAAAAAAGCAACCTTCTGGCAAAAAAATTTTCTCAGCATACTTAATATCAGTATCCGAGATCTTAATCATTTGATGCCTCCTTTTCTACTTTTCCGGAGGTGGTGTAAATTATCGAATCAACGATATACTTGAAATTAGAATCACTTATTAGCTTTTCCTTAAGTTCGTTTTGATCAGAATATTCTTCTAATATTTCGGCAAAGCATTGACCAACAATAGCTTTAGAAATATTTCCTTTGAGTTGAGTGTTATTGTAAATCTCAAAAGCTATTCTTTTATCGTCCCAGCCTTCATCATTCCAATTCTTAAAATCGGATTCTACTTCTTCATCCACTTTTTTCTTTTTTTCTTCTGTTAAAGTGATGGCATTACTGTTCTTAATTTTTTTACCTCGTAATACCGCTCGGTAAAAATCTTTTTTGAGATTACTTAATGCAATAGCATACTCTAAGGTCCAATCTTTAGAAATAAATGCCTTTACAGGGTGCCCATTATAATGTAATTCTTTATCTTTTATCGCTATTCCAACTCTTTGTGAATAATCAAGTTCAGGTTGCTTTTTCACTTCTTCTTTTTGATTTTTATTTTCTGCAGTATAGTAGAAATAAGGTCTGGCATCACAATCTGTTATAACAGCAACTGGTGTACTTACAATTTCTTCAGAACTTGATCTCTGAAATATCCTCGAGTATCTCAAAAAAGCAGTACTTCCTACGTTTACGATAGAAACCCCATATTTTGAAAGGGGTAGTCCAATTATTTTAGCAATAGAGGGAATCAATAAATTCTCTGCATCTCCCTCTACAAGAATTACCCCTTCAGCGAAAAACAGGTTTGCTTTTGTGACATCTAAGAAACGTTCTAAAAATAGATAATCACCTTTTTCAAGCTTGCTGTATTCTTCTCCCATGTTGAAAACCTTACCATTTTTGCAAATGATCAGGTTCTTCAAGTTGACTTTTGAAGCAAGGTTTGGACTATGAGTTGTAATGATTAATTGAACTTTTTCATCAGATTCTTGGGTTTTACTTTCTTGCTGTAAATACTCTATTAGTCTCAATTGGGCTTGGGGATGCAAGTGGGCTTCGATTTCTTCAATCAGTGTTAATTTCAAGCCTGTATATTTTTCTCTTTTCAACAGCAAAAGTTCAGAAGCGATAAATAAAAGATTATCAGAACCTAATCCAACTTTATTGATTGACATATTCAAGCTCAACTGCTCTAATATTGATCTTAAGTTCATATCTGCAATTGAAATTCTGGATTTAAGTGGATTGTTTTCACTTGAAAAGTGGATTAAATAATCATTGATGTTATTGACTATTTTTGTCCCGTTTTCTTTGACTTCAGTTTCACCTGTTTCTTCTTCGTCTCTAGTTCTTTCTCTCTCTTCAGTTTCAGGATCTTCTTTCTCTTCAAAAAAAGCTTCTATCTCTTCATTTGCCTTCTTTACTGCTTCTCTTATTGGATGATTTTCTTTGTCTGAAAAGTCACTATGAGAGTATAAAATTTGTGATAATCTTGAGTTTCTTCTAGGGCTTAACTCAAACTCAGCATCTCTTAAAGGCCTTAAATAAACAATCCTTAATAAGTCACGAGCTCTTCCATCTAAAGAAATCCCTTGTTCATCTGATCCTGCTTTTATATCTCGATAAACTCTTCCATTTTCTCTTCTACCTGTCAGAAATACTTTTAAATAATAATGGGATTTGACTTCAGAGTCTCTTTTAATACTAATCCATTCTAAAAAGTTTTTAGCTTCTAAAGTTTGAAATCCTTTGAATATACATTCAATTCTCAATTCCTTTGCTCGTTCCTCTTCGTTTGCCCCACTGGGTAAGTAGAAGTCTTCATCTTCCAGTTTATAATATTCGTAACTCTGAGTGAGAAGAACCATTTTTATAGCATCTATGATAGCAGTTTTTCCAGAGTCATTTTCTCCAACTAATAGATTCAATCCAGAGTTAAACTTTATATGTAAACCTGGATTGTTATTTTCCCCTTCACCAAATTTACGAAAATTGCTTATTTTTAACTCAGAAAGATACATTTTCTATCCCTACAAAAGCTTATATCTTCCCCACCAACCCCTCAAACTTCTTATAATTCTCCACAACCCCATCATCCAGATCAATCTCAATCATCTGATCCGCTTTATGCTGAAGCAGTTCATCATACTTTATGAGCTCTTCAATCTTCTTTCTTAACTTCGACAGCTCAGCCTCGGCTTTTACTTTATTCTTTGAATTCTCAGCACTCTCTTTTTCCAAAAGCGGCCTCTGTGCATCCAGTTTTGACTCAAAATCTAACAGGTAATCTATTCTCATCTTTGCCAGGGTGGTCTTACCATACCTGTGCATGTAAACGAGCGCATTGAACACTTTTTCTTTTTCAGAAGAAGTAAAGAGCCAGTAGATTGGCCTTTTCTTATACATCTTGACATGATCGCTGTAGAAATCCCTTAAGAAATAGTTCCGGATAACCTTCTCAGAAGCTTCCGTCTTCTTTGAAAGCGCCCCTGCAATAAAGTCCAGGTTTTCGAAAAGTGTCTCCGCTCCAAAAGTGAATTTTAAAAACTCCTTGAACCTTCCAACGATGTCATCTGTATAATATTCGTCATCAAGAATCGGAATGATATTGTCTTCATCCGGCAGGAAAGAAGCTCCAGGTACTTGTTCTTTAAAATCAGCCAGTTTTTCTCCCTGATTTGCAAGGATTAAACCTTCTTTCTCAGGCGAATATCGTCCGAACATGCAGCCGACAGCGTAAGAAATTAGCTCTTTAATAGTATCTGCCAGTAGTAGAGCTTCCAGTTCTTCTTCGGTTTTATTGTTAGCGTAGCGATAGTAAGGGTTGCAGGTAAGTGTGATTTCGTAAAGCGGAACCTCTGGAGTTAGTTCGTCCTGCAAACCGTAGGCTTCTATGAAAATTCGATTGTTTTCTTCCTCCAGCCGCTGCATTTCAAGAGTCATTTCTTTCCAGTGGGTGCGGAGTTTAAGGTATGTTTCGCGTAGAGTGGGCTGGTAGTATTCTGATTTTAATAATGGAAGGGTGGTAAAATCCCAAGAGGTTTCGTAGGAGTTCCAATCAGACCGTGATATATTTACACAAGTCTTTGAGTTTGCCACTATTTCCTCAAGAATAAATTTTGAAGGATAAGGTAAGTTACAAAAGTCACCGATTTGAAAATGTAATGTAGGATTTAAAACTTTTGATAAACCTTTACAAAAATTAGTGTTCATGTAGGCAAGGATAGAATAGAGCTCTTTTGAATCTAGAGGGAAGGCTGAGTGCCCTGAAATATCATATATATTTCCTTGAGGTAAGTATCTACATGATAAATATCCGGACGTTACATCAGACCATGTAACTCCTTCTTGGAAATAACACTGAGTGTTTTGTGGTCTAGATCGTAGCTTTCCGTTCTCATCCCTAAACTCTCTAATACTCTTACCGTTATTTTGCCAATCTACAATATAGACTATATTTCCGAACCATTTACGGAACTGTCCCCCTTTGTTATATGGATACCATTTATGTGGTAAAAAGGCAGTTTCGTTACATGAGGTAGCCTTTAAATAGATTTGACAATTTGATACCTCATACCATAATCGAGCAAATATATCATTGTCTCCAGTCGCCAATCCTTGCCTGGCCAAGATTTTTTCTCCTAGAGACTGCTCATATCTAAAAAATGCAAAAGTATTTTCACTTACCCAATATGCAATCGGACTCCCAGGAATTTTCTTGAAGTCGGTGGAGGAGGCACAAAAAGGTTCATTTCGTTTTGCTTTCAGTTCAATTTCCTTATCTGACTCGCAATTTCCTTCAATCAATCGCAGATAAGCTCCTTTATATTCTGGGTGTTGAGCTTTTTCGATAACAAATGCCGTTGTTGAAACAATCTCACCACCTATACTATCAAAAGCCCGTGCTCCAAGATGAGCCATAGATAGTATAGTATTGTTATTCAGGATATTTTCGCGAAGCTTTTCAAAAGACGAGAGGAACATCCAGCTCTGCATTGTGACCATCGAAACCACGCCTTTCTGTACCGCAAGGTATATATTACACTCAATGAACATTGAAAAAAGGTCAGATTTACAGTCTGGGTAGGCATCTTGAGCAAAAGCCCTCAGTCTATTATTCATCCCCTTACCTCCCATATATGGCGGGTTCGCGATGACTACATGGTATTTCGGGCTGAGGTAATCCGCTTGTTTCAGAGCCTGCATGACTTTCTGGTGAGTTGAAAGGTGGGAAAGATTGCCCGAAAGGTTTTTCGATTCCAGTAAGCGTAAAAGATCAGATACATCTGTTGCAGCCGGACGTATGAGAGAACCGAAATTGTCAGCTTCAGCAAACTGGAGTAAAGTGACTCTATGGTCGTCGCTGAAAAGGTCTTTTCCGACTGCGTTTATGTAATCATTAAGTTCTCCTTCCTCGAAAGCAACGTTTTCCAGCATGCAGATATTGGGCTGAATTGAGTTTCTAAAAAAGCGGCGATCTTTTCCCCTTGCTTTCATTGTTAATGCAAAGCCTGCAAGTTCTCCTGCACGTTTATCAATCTCGATTCCGAAAAGGTTATGGGTCAGGATCAGTTCAGGAATTTCGGAGGGAGTGTAACCCTCTTCTTCGTAAATCGCATACAAAAGGTCAAAAGCATAAACAAGCATATGTCCCGATCCACAGGCTGGATCGCATATCTTAAGCTCTTCTGGGGAGTTGATTTTTAGAAAGTCTGTTTCCTGCTGGTCAGGTTTTATATAATACTCCATCCGACCAATCAGGCGGGATTCTGGATAGTTGAGCATCCACAGGCGACCCAGGGAGTTTTCAACAAGGTAGCGAACGATCCAATGAGGGGTGAAAAGCTGAGTAACTGCTGGAATATTCTCTTTACTGATCTTAATATTCTTTTTCAGGTCGGCAAAGACTTTTTCTTTCTTTGGAGCAATGTAATCCTGATAAATCCAGCCAATAATTTCAACTTCGTGCCAGTCTTCTTCAGGAATAATTGAATTCAGGTCATTCAGGATAGAGCCTGTATGCAGAAGCTTATCAGGCAAAAGAAGCTCTGTATAGTCTTCAATTTCTTCAAAAAGGAAAGGCATTATTTTGTTCAGGTAATTGCAGAGCTTAAGGATTAGGTATTTGTAAAGCTCTTCATCTTTATTTTCGGCTTTAAGGTCAAGAATTAGGTCTTTGTCAGAATTAAGGAAATCAAATTTCAGAACGTTTGTTAAAAGGTCAGGCTCAAGTTTATTTGGGTCTGCTGAGGTGAAAACTCGAATTTGCTCTGGAAGACATCCGTTCATTTCCATGAACTTTAAGGCAATAAGTCGGTTGAACCAGGTATAGGTCACTTCTTCCATAACTTGTTCGTAACCTTTTTCTTTGATTTTCTTCACAAGCTGAGAGCGCTGGTTTTTGATTTTTGAATTAAACACTTTGCCGTTGATAACAACCGAATCGGCATGTTCTTCCACGGCATGGATTTCTTTAGGTAATATTCCGTAATAGGCTGCCTGACTTCTTACTTCTGTATTTAACTTGTCCCGAACCTTGTTTGAGAATTCCATTATTGCTGATTTGTCCATTTTTCATCCGACCCGATTAGATTCTAATGTTTTCCTCTCTGACAATTTTCATTAGTTTCCCTTTGAGCTGAGTAATGTATTCCTCGACATCTTCTTCGCTTTCCAGCATTCTTTCCGACTTGAAAAAAAAGAGCTTGTCTATTACCCTAGTAGTCCGTTGTGGGATCGGTGAGATTTCGGGCGGAATACATCCTCCTTCTGGTTTTCCTGGATTGTCAGTGTTTCCACCATAAGGTACATCCGGTTTCTCCCTAAGTTTCTGGATTTCAGCATCTCTCAGCCCGTAAGCTTCGTTGCGGAGAGAGTCTATCTGCAGGAGCTGGCTCTGCACAAGAGCGCAGTCTTCAGCGTCTTCTATAGTTCTTTTAATTACATCGAAAAGCCTGAATACATCTCCTTTGAAACTCTCAGAGAACATTTCATCTGAAAGGTCATTTTCAAGCTCTTTTATAACCACATTAAGGCTTTCTCTTACCTCTTTTTTCTGGACAGAAAGAGCATTCTGAATTGACTCTTCTATACTCTTTTCAAGCACTGGTAGCCTCCGAATGCTGGAATAAGGCTTTTCCAGAATCAGGATTGAGTTAATCTCATCAATGGCTGCTTTTGTATCTTTATCCAGGAACTGAATGTTCCTGCAGTAGTCTTTGTATTTGTGAGCCAGCCTTCTGAAGATTTCAACCTGGGAGCCGTTAAAAAAGTTCTTTACAGGCTCTGCATCAGCATGAAAATCTTCAAACTCGGCTTTTCTGGAAGCTACTGCTCTGAAAAAGGCTGAGGGGTCGGAATTCTCCATCAATTCCTTTAAAAATTTTCTGTAGGCTTCAATCTGGTTTCTGCCTGGGAAGCTTTTTTCTTCTTCATATCTGCCTTCAATCTTTTGCAGGACTGAAAGTTCTTCCCGGAATATTTCCCTTGCAGTTTCGTGAAGTTCTCCTTCTTTTTCTGGAAGGTTCAGTTTTTCAAAAAGGTTGTTAAGGATCAGCTTTACGGCTCTGAGGTCTTCTTCTCCAGTCTTTTCCCTGACCTCTATAATCAGTTTATCAGCTTCATCTCTTCTTGTAAGGTGTTTTGCTGTAGCGTCAGCATCTTTAAACAAATATTCGGACTGGAAGCGGAGCTTGATTTCTTCCCTGGTATAAAGAACAGCGACAAGCCCTGAAATTGTCATATCTTTCCAGCCATAGGGTTTTACTGTAAAACGGTTCTTTAAGTCGCTTAAAAGAATCCTTCCTCCTCTACTGGATTTTAGCTGGATGTATTCAAGCACTTCTTTCAAAGCTAGTTTGTTTGTGTCGCTGCCTGTAACCCCATATTTCTCAAGGTCGTCCGAGAGCAGGATTCTGAGAATTTCATTCTCGTTTTCGTAATCCTTTGTGACGTATCCGGCTTTGTTGTAAACGTTTTGTATCAGAAGGTCAAGCCCTTCTTTTATGAGCTCTTTTGGGCTGGATTTCTCAGGGATTACTTCTTTATTATCGACAAAAACCCTCGAATCTGAGACTCCTTGCTGGATAAGCTCTAATGCTTTTGTTCTTGCGTTGTTGGCATTCTGCTGTCTTACGGAAAGTATATTCTGAATTTCCACATTGTTGCGGTTTGAGGAATTTTGCTTGAGGTATTTTTCTATTTTCAGGTAGGATCGGATCTGATCAATAAATTCTTCTTCCGGAAGCACAAAAAGGAGAGTATCTGTCGAATCGATATTACTTAAAATATCACCACTCAAGGACTGCTGGTTATCTTTTTTACTATAATAGTGGTCTGAAAGAGGAGTCAAAAATTTAATCGTTAGATCTGCACCTGTAGTGGTTTTCACTTTATTATCAATAGCCCTGTTTAATTTGTACTCCTTATGAGAAGTAGGACAGATTCCCTGTTTCTGGTCATAGATCATCCCATAAATTTCCTCAAGAATCTGGTGCTCCTCAATAATTATTCTCTTAATCTCTTTATCAATCTCTTGCTCCTCATTTGTCAGGAAATAATATTTGTCTTCAGACTTGTTTATCAGGGTTTGGTCTTCAAGTCTTCGCAGAGATTCAATTATGCTCTGTTTCAGTTTTATCTTGTCCTCATCAACTGACGAGATAGAAAGTACTATAAGATTGTCAAGATTAGGTTCGATTTCGGGAATATTCCTGATCATAAACAGGGTTTGCAGAAGCTTGCAGTCATTCTCATATAACAATTCATTGTTTCGGGCCTGAGAAATCGTTCTTGATATAATCGGGTCGAGAAAACCCTCAATTGTCTCGTAGAAAGCATGGAAAGGAATTAGCAGTCCTACATTATTCTCACAGTAATTCTCTGTCGATTCCTTAAAAGCACTCAACATCGACCTTTCCCCTTTTGCCAGATGCTTCCCCGTAAATCCTGTATCTCTTATTCTGTCAAAGACTTTCTGTACGAGGCTGAACTGATAGGGAACAAAAGGATATACATTTACAAAATCATCTTCATTCTTGTAAACTTTTATTTCAGCCCGATTTGAAAAAGCAAGCAGATTCCTGAGTATTGTTTGTTTTTCAGCATAATAAGAGGCAAGAACTTCCTTATACTCTTCTTTCTTGCTCAATATTCTTTTCTTAATAACTTCATCCACATTAGCGCTGGTAAGGCCAAGTCGGGTGTTAAAACGGCCCTGAATTTTCGAAAAATCATAGCCTCTAACATGTTCTTTAGTAACAGTATCTATATCGGCCTGCGAAGTCACTGCAACCCAGGCTTTTCCTCTTAATTTAGTTCCGAGATCTTCTACAATAGTTTGGAGATTAAGCATTAGATCGCTGTCTTCCCCTATATACTGTCCGACTTCATCTACCAGAAATATTATTTGGTGATCTTCTCCTTTCGATCTGCAGTATTTATCAAGTTTCTTTGCGAATTTTTCGACACTAAAAGTATAACTTCCCCCATCACTCTCAAATAATCTGGTCGCAGCTTTTTTTGACATGTAACCGCAGTTTCCAAGGGCTTCTATTATATCATCTTGCTCAAAACTGTAAGCAACCCTTCTTTCTTCCCAGGTTTCCCCATTTATACGTTCAAATTCGGCTTTAAAAGATTCATAAAGCCCTTTTTCCTCGAGATCTTCTTCAAGATCTGCAATCCAGAAAACTTCTCCGAAATACCCTCGCCTGTCGTTGAAAGCTCTCATAAAAATATTAACTATCTGCTCTTCACCTTTATTTGCTGTATTTGCTTTGGAATCAATATTAAAGAGAATAATATCCTTAGTGCCTGTAGTAACAGCTTTTTCTATATTGGCAAAAATTGCAGGGTCTGGTATTTTCTCCCTGAAAAATTCGAGTGCCGTTTTTCCCTGGACTGCTCTATTCTCCAGTAAATATGACAGGATTTTAAGAAAATGGGATTTTCCCGAACCGAAGAAACCTGAGATCCAAACTCCTATTCTGTCTGTGGGTTCTTCCAGTGCTGCAGTATAATTTCTGAAAAAATAGTCAAAATGCTTTAGAGATTCCCCTGTTACCACATACTCATCAAGTTCAGTATAGACGCTCCCCTCATCTTCCTGATCAACCTTTATTACTCCGTTGATATCCCTTCGAATATCCTTCTCAAATAAATTTTCTATTTTTATTTCTGCAGCTGTCATATTTAGCACTCTGAATAGATGTTATTCTGAATTAAATTTTAATGCAAGTTGAATTAAAGATTATCAGAAGTATTGCCTGAAACTCTTAAAAGTTCCATATAATATTCTTGCGCAAATTTTTTAAATTAAATTACCTCTGGCCTCAAGCGGAAAGCTCTGTAGTAATTTTTACTTTTAAATTCTCCAAATAAACTCAAATCTAGTCCACTGAATTTTCCAGGATAGAACAATATAAGGGGTTTTTTCCCTGTGACAGAATGAAGGTTGTTAAGAACAGAGTGGGCTCTGACCATTGGCCATGCATTTCCTATCCCGGTCAGAAAAATCAGGTCACAATCAACTCTAAGCATCTCAGAAATTTCTTTTCTTGTAATATCTTGATTGAGAATTAATCTTATTTTCTCAAGTAAGGCATCTGAACCCTTTTTCTTTTCAAACTGAATAAGTTTCTCATCAGTAATCTTCTGATTTAGAATTTTGAGGCATAGATCATACAGATTAATCTCAATTATTTTAATGGAATGTTTGCTCTCAAAACTCGAGGTAAGTTTACTAATTGTATCCCTAATAAGGAGTTCATTTTCAGGCTCATAATCAAAAATCCAGTACGGAATCTCGTTTCCTAACCCCTTACATTCCAGAAAATCTTTTGTTTTTATTTTTTCTTTAAAGAGTTCTAGACGCTCTTCAAGTTTCATGATTTTATAATACAGCATTATCTATAAATGGCTTATTATTTCGAATAAGTAGTTTAAAAATTTATTTAAATCTTTACAATAAAAACCTCAAAAATGAAACTTCAACTATAATAATATGTATTTGAGCATTCCAGATAGGAATAGGGTCAATTTCTTTTACTCAAAAAATTGTGATAGCTATTGGGAAAGCAGATTTGACTGGAAACTACAGTAGGACTGGCTAAATAGCTTTTCTTAGTTCATGGCTAAGATTTGGTAGAATCTTTTTTATTCGAACTACTCTTTTATTTGAAATATTTATCTTCTACTCGGTTATCCGGAGTTGATGGGACAGGCGGACGGATAATATAAAATAGAGTCTTAATATGCTCTCTTAAGTGGCCGAAAAATAATGTTACTTGTCCATAAGTTAGTCCTCTTGAGCGAAGCGGAGTGAAAAGGAAACCGTCCTCCCGAGACGGGACTCGGGAAGCTTTAAATTGCAGAAAAATGTGATATTAAGTATGCAGGATCTGGAAGAAAGGGAGGATCTATTTAGAAAAATTGCATCTTTTCTGGAAAAATATGGGGCTATAAAAGTAGCTGTTTTCGGTTCTTATGTCAGGGGGGAGGAAACGCCTGAAAGCGATATTGATATCCTCGTTGAGTTTGCCGAGCAGAAAAGCCTGCTCACTCTTGTAAAAATTGAGCTTGAGCTCTCTGATTATCTGGGAAAAAAGGTCGATTTACTTACCGAAAAGTCAATAAGCCCATATCTAATTGACGGGATAAGAAAGGAAGCTAGAGTGATCTCAAAATGAAAAGGAATAATCCGGTATATCTAAATCACGTCATTAAATTCCTGCATAGACTTCTTTTTGTTTTTCAAGGGAAAGGCCGCTCTCCTGCGTCGAGCGTGACAAGAAACGTTAAAGAAAGATAATACGGTTTTTCGGTTTTAAAAAAATTTGCTTCAAAGCTACTTATCCGTCTTTCGTTCAAATCAGTTCTTTTTCCTGGCTATATTATCTAATGAATTTTTAGAAATACTGAACTGTGGAAAATAGTCAACTCCACATGGATTCCAATTGAAGAAACAATTATGAATAACACTGATTTAACCATTATTTCCAGTTAATTCTTCGTCCGAATTCCCTTCAACCTGTAAACCCCATAACTTAACTCCACTTCAAATTCCCTTTCTTCTCCATTTTGCTTGCAAAACTCCACTAAATTAAGCATATGATTGAATCCTTCTGCTGCCTTCTTTTTCTGTAGAATCTCTAAAGGTGGTTCTAATAATGGACGCGGCAAAAAGACTATGCATTTGGACTTTGCCCTGGTAATCGATACATTCAGCCTGTTCAAACTGTAAATGAATTCAGCTTCATTCATTGCTGTGTCAGTGTCGCTTACCCCATAGCTTACTATAACAGCTTTGGCTTCCTGGCCCTGGGTCTTATCAACTGTATCTACAAAGGGACTGTGATGCCATTTTCTAAGCTTATTTAGATGGCTTTGAATTGTGCGAATTTGAGCGCGGTGAGGGCTCACAATAAAAAGATTGTTTTTCCAGAAAGCAGAATCCCCTTCTTCATTATCTGGGTATTTCTCATGCCTTTCTTCTTGAGGTAAATATTCTCTCAAAAATACCGCAAGTTTTGCAACTAATTCGGCCTCTATTTCATTTTCTATTGTTGCCTGAGTATTTTCAAGAATTATCACGTATAAAGAATAGTCCGGATCAAGGGCCCAGTTTATTAGTTCTATTTCTGATTCTGAAAAAGTCTCATGAGTTGACAGGAAAATTTCATTATTCGAGGGCAAAAGTTTCAGTTTTTGATTTGCAACATCTTCTGTAGCTGGTTTATACCCATCTCCATAAAGTGTTGTTGAAGAAAAGTTTGACAGAGTCTCATTCATTCTCCAGTTTTCGAGAAGCTGGCAGGTATATTTCGGGTTCTCAGGTTCGTCTCTCTTTCGCAGATAAGAAAATATTGAGTCATAAAGGCCAGGAAGCCCGTCTTCTGTTTCCGGATAATCTCCTGCGATAATCGGAGGCAACTGGAGGTCATCCCCGGCTAAAACCAGTCTTCCCCCCTCCTCTAAAACCGACATTCCAAGAGCTAATTCTGCAGGTTTCATCTGGGAGGCTTCGTCAACAATAAGGATATCGAAAGGATTCATTTTTCGTTTTATTTTATTGAAGCTGTTGACAGTGCCGCCCAAAATAAGGAACGGAGAGTTCAACCTGTCCTGAATCTCGTATTCTGACTGGACTATTAGAAGCTCTTTCCCTTTACCTGTCCTTACATCTTTTAACTTATAGATCTCAAGTCCGTTGCCGAATTTCCATTCATACGAGAGTTCCTGAATTTTTATAAGTAAATTTTCAATTGCAGAATGGGTAAAGGCTGTTACAGCAATATGGATTTTTTCTCTCTTTTCTATTTTAGCTTTTACAAAATTGAGAATCGCTCTGGAAAGGAAGTAGGTCTTTCCGGTTCCTGGAGGGCCCCAGATAAGGGTCAGGCGGTTGTGCACCATATGGTCAAAAGCTTTTTTCTGGCTTTCCGTAAAGCCGGATTCAACAGCATACTTTTGAGCAGTTTCAAAAAAGCTTTCTGATTCTCTGACCGGGAGTGCAAATTTATCCGGCGTTCTAAGGAGACGAATAAAATCATGTTCTAGCTGCTCGTCCAGTTCTGTAAGCCTGTCAATTATTCGCTCCGAAGAAAAGTCGGTAAACCGGGGGTGAAGTACGGCTTCGTCTCCTGTTTTAAAACGGGGTTGGCCTTCATTATGTGAGATTTCAAGGAAAAAGCCCATTAATTTCCCGGTTTTCTCGTTTTCTACCTTCTTGTTTATGATAGCAAAACATACATTGCTCTGGCCCGGGTTCCTGAGATTTGTCCTGTATTTGTAATCTTCAAAAGTGACCTGAGCTTTTTCCCCTTCCTCACCCCTGGGTACTAGCAGGTAACCGATATTTTCATTTTGTTCAAACAGCCTGGAATCGATATCTACGGAGACTTTCCATAAGTTTTGCTCCAGATACTGTATGGGGATGCTTATTCCTTCTCTTACTCTCGTTTCCAAGGACAAACTGCGCCTTTCACGAATTTCCAGATTTCTTATATAGGATTCATAACGGGTAATAAATACCATCTGAGAAACTTCAGGATAATTATATTTCCTGGACGCAGGAATTTGAAACTTAGGAGCCCAGGAAACCAGTGAATCTTCTGTTTTGGCGCGAAGGCCTTCGAGAACGCTGCTTGCAGCCAGGAGCCGCACTGAAAGTTCTTTTCTGATCCAGTCTAGAGCTTCGGTTCTTTTATTATCCCAGGCCATTGAGATTGCATCGCTTTTAAGTGCATTGCTTTGCTCAAACCAGAATAAACTGCTCGGATTAAGTTTAAAGTCCAGATTCGGGTTTGGTAAAGCTTCTACTACTTCTGGGAGCCTTAAAGAGAATGGGATAGGCAAACTTACAAGCTTCTGTATTTCGTTTGTCAGCACAATTATCGGAAAAGAAGGTCTCGAAAATGGATGCTGCTTTTCGTTAAACAAAGAGGGGTCCTGAAGGTAAAAAAGTAAATCCAGTGCAATTGCTGCCAGCCCGGCAACTTTTACGGCTTCTCTGAGTAATTCTCTTAATAAATCAAGTTCGTAGCTGTCATAAACATATATCTGAAGGGACTTTTGATCTTTCCAATCAAGGTTTCCGTTATTGTCATTATATTCGTGAAGCGATCTTAATTCCCTGAACAAGTCCTGTAAAAATTCTCGTTGAATTTCTGCGCATTTCTCAGGGCTTCGAGCTACGTAACTTCCTTCATTTACGGCATCCCCGTAAACGGCTTTTCCTTTAAACCGCCTGAACCCGGCTGCATAGATCTGGCCTGAGACAGGGTCTTTTTGAAGGGTTATAAAGAGACTCACATCTTCATTTTTAGGTAAAGCAAGTGAAACCCGATTATTGAATATAACTTGTTTTTCTTTCAGAGCCCTTAATGTATTACGCAAGGAATTCCCTTTATTTCTCAAAGATCCACAGTTGTTTAAAATTTCATCCGAATTCGGGTTATTAAGAAAAACTTCCAGTTCCGAAAGAGTATATATTGAAGTTTGATTTGGAACTTGATTTAAAATTTGATTTGGAGTCTTATTTGGGGTTTGATTATCCCATTTTGCGTCTCTCAAATACGCTCTTCCGCTAACTGAAAGATAAGGTACAAGAGAAACAGAGTTACAGTCTTCAGCTTCCTTCCTACAATAAGAGTAAAAATCGCACAGTTTACAGCGGCTATAAACATGCCATGGGACACTTTCAAGAGGAGACTCAAGGATTTCAGGTAATCGGTAATGTAAGAATTCTTCAATTATCCTGGCATTGAAGTTCAAATTGAATAATTCGGGTTCTTCCTGTCCGTTAAGCCAGATTCCAGCCTGGTTTAAGTCTACCTGCATCTCATTATTGTTTTTTGCCAGCACATCTTTAAGCATCAGGGCATATAAAGTAGCCTGGATTCTATGGCTTGAACTTAATTCGTCACTGGCTTTAACATCTATTATTTGTAAACAAATGTCTCCTTGTTCTTTCTCTATAGCCCTAACTAAATCAGGTCTGCAGGCGGAAAATCTGCAGATCTCAGGAGATAAGTGGTAGTTCTGATAGAACTGAGATGAAACCAGGATCGTGGGCTGGTAGACTGCATCTCCGGTTTTCAGTTTTTTAAATATTTGCAAACTCTCTTCTATAGAATGTGACCTTTCATGGAGAGCACCTTCACCTGAAGGGATTATTACCTTATTTTTGAGTTTATTGAGAATTACAGCCTCTTCCCATCTATTTCCAGCTTCTAAAAGAGCTTTTGTAACTGGATTATGGTTTTGAATAACAACCGGAACTCCTGCTTTGCTACGTATTTCTATAGGTGTAGCATTAAAGCGAAGATAGCGTTCGCAGTTGTGATAAAAGAATCTGGCTATCAAAGAAGGACTTAGATTGTGTTTTATCATTTAATCACTGAAGGGAGAAATAATTGTTCGTAAAATGTAGTGAATGTTTAAACACGATCACAGTCATTACTTATAATTTTTAGCATTTTTATAATAGATTAATCAGATAAAGTAATTAAGGGCATTGGGGAAACATTATTAAAACTAACAGGAATTGTATCATATTCAGGTAATTTTACAGTGTAAAAATAAGAATAATGCATTATAAGGTCCAGAAAGTCGAATATTATGTAACAATCTCATCAAAGCTCAATTCCCCAGTAGCTAAGGGATGTAAAAGTAATTTAGATTCGTGAAACTTCTTCATAACCATGTCAATTTTTCTTGAGACTGCTGGGGTATAATATGCTTCTCCACAGTTTTCATAGATATATGCAGAAACGTCTTTAATAGCAATAATTTGCTTTCCAACTTTTGCTACAAACTCAGTTTTACCTTCAACAAGTTTGCCCTTACAAAAACTGCATCTATCCGGTTTCATTATTAATCTCCGATGGAGCTGATGACTGGAGACAATAAAGTTCTTCTATGTGGTAAATTCCTCTTTAATTGAAAGATGATTATATTCAATATGAGATAATCAATTATTGGAATTCAATTCTATTATCAGTTTTTCTAGGCCTATCTGAGCTTGAAAGATTCAGTTTTCAACAGTATTCCAGACAAGTTCGTAATCTACATTAAAATATGCATGTACTAAGCGATCTCTCATACCTGCCATACCTCTCCAATCCAGATCTAGGGCACGTAATTTTATATCTTGAGGAATGGCTTTTGATGCTTCACCGAGGATCAATAATTGATGGGTAACTGCACTTTTGGTTTTCTCGTCTTTCAAGAAAGTCTCCTTGTCCATTCCCTGAGTAAAATATTTTATAGCTTTTATAGCATCGAGCATCTCGGACAGGTATAGAACAGAAGACCTCATACTAGCACCAGATCTTTTAACACATCATCCTTTATGATTGGGTGAATCGCCCTTTCCGATACTATATCTACAGGGATTCCAAAAAGGCCTTCTAAATAATCTCCAAGCGCTACAAGGTCAAACAGAGTTGCTCCTTGACTGAACCTTACTAAAACATCAATGTCGCTTTCCTCTTTCTCTTCCCCGCGTGCATATGAGCCAAAAATGCCTATGACTTCAGCCTTAAACTTCTCTTTAATTTCTTCCTTTCTTTGTAGAATAAGAAACCGAATCTGGTTAGCATCCATATACATTTCCTTACGGTTAACTTCTTTGATCTCTTTTATTCCCCTCATATGTTAGCACTCACGCTAATGGTCTGCATTTATATACATATATAATGTTAATACATAATCTGTTTTTGGGTTCTTTTATTTTTTTTCGCTTCAATTCCACAGGTTACTAACTCATTAATAAGCCGTTATATAAATATCAAACTTTATTGTGATTTGATAGCTTATTATAATTTGGCTACAATGAAGAATAAATAAAAAATTTCACAAAGGTCCATATTATTCACATAGCAGTGCACAGGGTACTGTCCTGACCGATTTCTTTATATACTGAAATGATATGTATAGTGAGCCATTAACTAGTAAATGCCGCTAATTTCTGAGAATTTCTAGTCAGTTTCCGGATTATACTTTTGATTTTCAGGTACCTTTTCATATCGGCAATTAGGGTATAAATTTTATATTCGGAAAAGCTAAGAAACTCTGAAATTTATTTGGGAACGATATAGAAAATGCAAAAATTGCAATTATGCCAGGCTTTGTAAGGTCTGTGCGGAAATGCAAATTCACGCTCATCAATTAAGGAAATGCTCGCCTGAGCATCCGAAAGAAAAGCCTAATTGGCTAAAAGGCTGCTGATTTTCCAACTGAACAATCACAGGAAGATAAACAGGCCAAAAAGATACTGAATTAAATTAAAATTAAACTGAGATCTAACTAAAATCAAAGTGGGATCAATTAAAATTAACTAAAATTAATTAAAACATAAACTAAACATTTCAACTAATCTTAAGTTCGGAGGAATTACTTGGCAAGAAAGAAAGTACAGAGAAAGCTTGACGGATGGAAATCCAAGGAATGGTACAACATTGAAGCCCCAGTTTACTTAAACAGGGCTATTGTCGGAAATACTATGGCAGGAGATGCTTCGCTTTTAATCGGACGCAATGTTGAAACCACAGTTGGAGAACTTACTAACGATATGACCAAGAACAATACAAAGGTCATTCTCAGGATCAACAACGTTGTCGGAGATACCGCAACCACCGATCTTATGGGCCATGAGCTCACAACTGACTATGTCCGTTCAATCGTAAAAAGGCAGACCTCAAGGATCGATGCCAATGTCGAAGTTAAAACCAAAGACGGATTTACCATTCGTGTAAAGCCCACCTGCTTCACCATCAAAAGAGCACGCTCAAGCCAGATAAAAGCTATCAGGGAAATGATGGTTGACATCGTTAAAAAGCGCGCATCTGAAGCCGATTTCGAGACTTTTATGCAGGAAGCAATCCTTGGCAGGCTCTCAGCAGGGATCTACAGACAGGCCAAGTTTATTTACCCTCTCCGCAGAGTCGAAATCAGAAAAACTCAGGTAGAAGGCATGCCCGCAGCTGCACCCGCACCTGCTGCAGCATAACTGCCTTTATAAATTATTTAAAAATTCTTTTCTAGTTTAGAAGCAGGGAAAAATCCGAAAGGATTTTCTTATCCCTTTCACTTATCCTTTTCACAGAGCCTGCTTTCTTTCAAATAACAAATTATATATAATTCAAATATCTGATTTTTAATGTCTCTTTTTTAATGTCTGTTACAGGCTGTTGAATTTATTTTCTGGACCGGGCCAGGGCATAATCTGCATAGATTTTCAAAAACTCCATATCTGTTTGCAGGAGAACAGTCTCAAACATGGCTACATGAATTTTTTCCTGTCTGGCGATATCCATCAGGATTACTCGAAGTTTTTCGTTTTTTGTCAGATTTGCCATTTGCTCATATACATTAATAGCATCCAGTTCTGCGATCATAGCAGCCCTGAGGATTTCCTTATCAAGGTCTTCAGGTCTGGTTCTTTCAATATCCGCAAGTATCTCGGAAAACATTTTTTACCCCCATATAAATATGCCTTATAAGATATTGAAAAACAAAACTTATGTTCTTTTCGATTGAAAATTTAAACTTGGGAACAACTTTTTGCCTGCGAATAAAATAAACCTTTAAATAACCCGGGAAAATAAATGTAAAACTGAAAAGGCCCAAATATCAATTTTTAAAATAAAATCAGGAAAATAAAAAACTAAGAAAATAAAATAAAATAAAATTTCTGAGAAAATGCAATAATTAGTAAATATTAAGGGAATAACAAAGGGATATGTTGGTTAAAAGGCGAAATAATAATAAGTAAAATATTCTTTTATTAGATTTTTATTTATTTATTTATTTATTTATTTATTTATTTATTTATTTATTTATTTATTTATTTATTTATTTATTTATTTATTTATT
>JBNAKO010000261.1:0-5804 GCA_049706495.1 Methanosarcina sp.
ACAAAATAATTCAAATTAAGACAGGAAAAGGTTTAAGGCCGTTGATTCTTCAGGTCAATAGCGTAAGTTCTATTTCCTAAAATTTATTTTAAATTCTACATTAAATTAGAATTTAATTATTTCTCAATAAATTTTATATTTAATCTAGCTATTTTCCCATAACATTTTTTGGCTCTCCGGCTTATTTTTCCAGGATTTTTAATCTAACCAGGCCTACGGTTCCTACTCCACACTAAATAATAGTACACTGGATTATTTGTCAACATTCTTCTATATTTTTCCTCTAACTGCTCGTGAATAGCTGGCTACTTAAATATATCTAAATATTTGTGAAATATACTGAACAATTACAATTTACTTAAAAATTATTTAATTTATTTTATATGTCCCTTACTTGCGGCGAGATGTATACATAATAGGATAGACTTGAATTATATCAAAAAACAGATATTAATTGAAATTTTGTATTTTATATACATCAATAAAATCTATAATAAGAGATTTCCTCAAATATCTAGTGAAAAATTTAGTCTAGTAGACAACAAGTTTTGTCCATTTAACTTACAACGTATTTGCTAGAAAAGGATACTTCTGGCAAAAAAATATTTTTAAAAAGACATATTACATAATAAATATATAGATATTTCATATATTATTTGTTTTTTTATTAAAATAGAGATTTCATCAGAAATATTGATTTTTGACATTAATTATAAATAAACCTACTACTTTGTTTTGGCGGGCTTCTCACAAATTAAGCTTATTATTTTACAATATAAGTAAGCTTGTAATTTTGATTTATAATTTTAGCTAATATAATTACATTCAATAATAAATACTTAATTTCTAATTATTAGTATAAATCTGTTAAATTTTTAGAAATGGAGTATAAAAATGTGTAATATAGAAAAAGAAAAGTAAATTTAATACACAGGGCAGATATTTTTTTGTTTCCCCTATCTCCCCATTTACAATTCTTTTTTCAATTATGTAATTAATTCGTGAAACAAAGGTAAGGTATCAAGGATAAAATAAAATTTTACTTTATCAGAGTATCTCGTCTAAAGCATAAATCAAAATTAGTTTTGAGAGGGCTCATTTAATCTAAATAAATTTTGAACGGTGTTATAAAATGAAGAAAATAATAGCAGTAATTTTAATGCTGTGCATATTCACAGCAATGGTAGCAGGTACAGCCGCAGCTAGACCTTCAGCAAAATCCATGCAGATACAAAATATACAGGGAGCTGGACTTTCTGTAAGTGCAATGCAAACACAGGATGACTTTGTTCTCTTGAGCTCTAATGTAGCAGTAGGAACTCTCTCCCAGACAACAATTGCTCAAGTAACAAGCGGAGTATTAGTATCAACGCAGATAACAAAAGCTAAAATCATAATATAAAAAAGAACGTTTTCTAAAAATGGAAAATTAGTATTTTTAAATATTAATTTTCCTATTATTTTTCCTTAAAAACTTCTTAAAACTTGAATAAGTTATTTTTTATCTATAAAGGAGAGGACAGTATGAAAAGAGCACACAAAACATTATTGAACAGATGTATATTTATACTGTTAGTTGTAGCCTTCATTACAACAATTCCAGGTATCTCTGCAGCTTCGTCATCAGCGGACCAGAGTCAATCTTGCCAGTTAAGCGTGACTCGAGATGGAGTTGCTTATAATTTAGACCAGGTACAGATTGCAGTAGTGGAGAATGGAATCTTAAAACAATATCAATTGAGTGACATAAATGTTATTTACGATGAACAGGGTAAGGTGAAAAAGGTAACCGTAAAGTTGCGCGAAATCCAGACGGTCAAATCCTCATCAACTACTGAGAGTGTTAATATTATAAACTCATATGAGTACCAAAACGCAAATGTAGTAACAACAAAAGACAGCGCAAAGATTAATCTTAACCAGGTACAGTTAGCTTTAGAAGATTCAAACGGAGTAATTAAACAAAAACAGGTTGCTGTAATAAAAGTGAAATTTACGAAACATGGAGTAAAAGTCATAATAAAAATGCGACAAGTGCAAAAGATTAGATAAGTTTTTGAAAGAATAAGGTAAAAAACAACTCAGGTACTCTTAAACAACAAAATATTTTTTATTTTACTTTCTATTATGATAGAGGCTATCCCAAAACCCATTTTTACCTATTAATTCTAATTTCTCAAAATTACTTATGTTATCAGGAGCACAATTGATAATCTGGAATACAGGATTAAAGGCAATAATTTTGAGTTTTGGGATGGGCTCATATATTAAAATTTGAATGTTTAATATTGGAGTTTACGGAGCATAGAAAAAATTATGCTTTTTAAATACGCTTTAGCCCGGGTTTATCATTTATTTGCTCTCTTTTCCTTTTATTATTCCTCAAAATTTACATAGTCATTTTAACACATAGTCGATTTATTGCAAAAGAAATAAAGTTTCCTAAAAAGACCTGTAGCTTTAACCTGTACTTTGTTTAACAATATTATAATTAGATTTTGTTAAAATACTATTCCTAGATATTAGCGCTGTTTTAACCTAAAGCCACACTTATTCTTTATTGTATTATTCACTTAATTGTTAGCTATTGAAAACTTCCTATATCAAAGCTCCATAAGCTATATTATTAATTTCATGCTTTTATCTAAAAATTTACTTCTAAAAAGGGTTTTTCCACAAATTAAAGATCTAAAATACTGGAAACTGAAAGTTCGATATATTGAGTATGCAAAGAAATAATTATAAAAATCTCATAATAGTCCATCAACCTAGATCCGTTTTATCTTCTCATCATAAAGAACTATATTTAACTGTTTAATAATAATCTTTTTCAAACTTAAAATGATTTAGAAACCTTTAAACCTCAACAAACGTATATTTTATATGCTATTTTAAGCGTTATCCTTGGGAAATAAGGACTGAATAAAGGCTTCATAAATTCTGAAGATATGTCTGCATTTTTATAATCTTAGAACTGTTGCTCATAACTATTGTAATTATTTATATCCATGTCAAAATAACAGGTGGATTGCACGGTTGAGGTGTGAAGGAGTTGAAATTATGCGTGATACAAAACTGATCAATGTGATTGCAGAATATCTAGCTAAATGCACAGAACTACACGCTAGAAATGAACCAATACCCCCGGAGAGCCTGGAATGTTTCATGATTGGGCTTGTAAGTTGCCTGGACGTAGGAGGTATTGGGGATGTAGGCAAGGAATTAATCCCACTTAAGAGGGCACGTACAACAATCAGACTTGCAAGGCGTGAATTTGAATGGCAGTGTGATAATACAGACAATCCTGAAGATTGGGAAACCTGCCTGCGAAATGCGAAATCAGGAAATATATAAAAAATTTTTTAACATATGCTTTTTGAAAACGTGCCAGACAACTTAGAGACTTATGTAGAATTCGTGTAACAAGTTTTCACGACAGTAAAAACGAAGCTGAAAGTACCTAAACTCTTTTTTACATTTGTTTTGCCATGTTTTCTTTTGTTTTTAAAATTTATTAGTAAGCTTAATCTGATCAGTTAAAACTTTAGCCAAACTTATTAAATCTTTTATGATTAACCGACCTGAAATTTCAGGGTTTATTGGAGACAGCGTAATTAATCTCGATATGCAAAATGATATTACAATAAAACCCTCTATGAAAGTGGGAGTTTCATGGCAGCTTTCGAGTACATTAAAATCTTGAAACAAGGCGATATTTTCAGAGATTGGATTATTGAAGTACTCGGAGAAAGTATAAGGAATAGAAACTGTGAAGTCCGCGTGTTTGAGCTTAAACATGCATCGCACAAAGTCTGTAAATATGAGTTTAAAGGGGAAAGAATCAGGGTTATTGTTAAATTTTTCTCCATACAAACCGGGATGATTAAAGGGCTCGATGGATATGCTTTAATGAAACGGGAATATGAATACCTTAAAAAAGCTCGGAAAATAATTAATGTCCCGGAGCCGATTACGATAAACAAAAACATGCATTGCGCTCTTGTTAGTGAATATATTCCTGGTAGACCTTTATCCTGGTACTTTGATCATAGAGAAAAATTAAAGGAGAAATTAGAACTCCTAGCAGATACGCTCAGAAAACTTCATGAAAATACCCAAAGTTATTATGATAAGGAAAATGAGTTTTTAAAATTTGATTACATACTAACTCATCTTAAAATCAGCCGGCATAAGGAAAAAGAGTATAAAAGGTTGCTCGAAAAATGGCGCCAAAGCTCCCTTTTAGATAAAGAGAAAGGGTGTATGATTCATAATGATACAACACCTGTAAACTGTGTATTCTATAAAAGTCAGCCGTTTCTTCTGGATTTCGAACTTGCATCAGCGCATGGAAACTTCGTATGCGATCTTGGAATAGTCTGTGCAGAGCTAAAACACTATTTTGCCAGGAAAGGATCAGGCGTAAAAGCAGAGCCTTACATTCAGGACTTCCTGAAACATTACAGCAAAAATAATGAGCAATTTCTTGAAATAACTGGAATTCTCCCTTTTTATATGGCCTATGGCCTTTTAAGGATCGCAATATTAAAATGGAGCCCAAAATACAGGAACTATCTTCTTAAAGAAGCGCGAAACTGTCTAAGAATATAAAATATTCCAATGATTATAAAAACTTAATAAAATTAAATAGGATTCCAGGATAAATTTATAATATTTAATAATTTGTCTTTCATACCTGTAGTTCTCAGAATATTGTTCTTAATTCTCAAATATTATCCTTATATCTGCAAGATTCAATACACACTCAAACCACTGGATATACTCTAAGATGATTTCTCCAACTACAAATTTTTCCAACTATAAAAACGTGGTTCCTGTATGCATTATTATATAAAAGATGATACACTGGTTATCGAGGGTAATTTTGAAGCGATAAGTACTGGCCTTAATGGGGGAAGGTCAGACGTAAAGCATCTTTTCAATAAACAGGTTTCAAGAACTTTTAACCATTCAGATCCCCGAGAATTTATAAAAGAAGCAGCATTAAAACTTGGAATTGAAAGTTCTTATTTTGGGCTTCTTACTGCAGTTAAAATGGAATATCTGCAGATTATCGAAGATGACTACCTCACAGTTTTCATAACTGCCGGCGTGAGTAACGGTTCGGAATTCAGAGCAAAAATAGGAACCATAAATATAATCCTTATCTCAAAAGTAAGATTATCAGAAACTGCTCTTTTCGGAGCAATTATCACAGCCACCGAAGCAAAAGGGCTTGTTCTTCTTGAAAAAGGTTACACCTTTCTTGGCACGAATACCGATGCAATAATAGTAGCTTATGAAATTGGCTCAAAAAATAATTCAGAAACAAAAGAAGATGAAATTCTCTATGCAGGTTCGAGTACCGATTTTGGGAAAAAGATAACTAAAGCTGTTATAAAAGGAGTAAAAGCCGGACTGCAGCTAAGAGGAGAATAACCCAGGTTGGATTTCCCGAATTCTGCTTCAGCACCCGAATTCCGCTTCGGGATCACAGAAAATCTTCGATTTTCTGGGAGTTGTGATTACATCACAACAGCATGGTATCTGTCTCGCTTCGCTCAAGCAGATTAAATTTATGAAAAGTAAATAAATGCATTTAAAAATTAAGATTTAGGAAAATTAGATTTAAAAGATAGAAAAGATCAAAAAATCAGAAAATAATTTAACAAAAAATTAGAGAAATAAAGTATTATAAGGTGAGTATGGCAGCGATCCAGAGTTCCCGAAGACTCGCGTACTTCAGTACAGTAAGGAACGTGGACAGGCTTATCTACTGTGTTCGGGATGGGTACAGGAGTTGC
>JBNAKO010000262.1:0-24655 GCA_049706495.1 Methanosarcina sp.
TGACTATGCCGCAAAAACCCCTGGCACAACCGTGCATCTTAAAGGCCCATTCACCTATGTTATAGGCGATACTCTTCGAATCAGCAGCGGCACAACCCTTGCAGGGGACTCCAGTGTAACAGTTAAACTTGCCAAAGGATTACCTACCTGGGGAGGCCGAGGAGCCAGTATCTCCCAGAAAAAAGCCATGCTTATGGCTAAAGGCAATTCCGGAAGCAACATTGCAATTAAAGGTTTTACTGTTGATGGTAGCCAGTCAGACTACTATTCTGGCGTCAGACTTGGAACTTCCTGCTATAACATGGCAACATTCGTATCTGTCAACGGGCTGACAATCAAAAATATGGTATTTAAGAATGGATGCAATGATGCCATGCTGATCTCAAAATCAAGTAACGTAATGATCGACACTGTAACCGTAAATAAATGCGGACATGACGGAGTATATGCTTATCATGTAAATGGGATTACAGTTAAGAACTGTAAATTTATTAACCGGACTAACTCATCTGTTCGATTTGACAGCGTTACCAGCGGAAAAATGTTAAACAATGAATGTACCACTTCGGGTGGGGGATATGCAGGCCTGGAATTACAGGGAACTTTGAAAAATATAGAAGCTTCTGGAAACTACTTCCATGACCTGGATGCTCCTGCAATTGTACATTTAAACACAAAAGAATCAAATGTCAATATCCACAGCAATAGAATTGTAAACTGTGGATAAGCCGACAGAATTGAAAGTCTCTCAGTTTCGGGCTGAGAGGCAATCCAATTATTTTTCTTGAAGTTTAAAAGCTTAGAAATTAAAATTAATTTTTTTACCGATAATTTTAAGTTTCCACTATTTTTATGAGGCTATCCCAAAACCCATTTTTTCTGACATATTCTAAATTCTCAAAATTAATTCAGCAATTAGAAGCTCAATTGATAATTTGGAATACAATATTAAGAGAAGCAATTTAGAGTTTTAGGATCAGCTCTATAATAACATAATTGATCTTACCTTCAAATCAATTATATAGAAGATAATAAGATAAAAAGGATGAAAAGAATAAAACTAAAGTACAGAGAATAAAACAAAGATAATCCAGTAAATAAAAATAGATTAAATGAAATGAAAATAGTTTAAATGAGATAAGATAAAATAGACAGGAATAAAAACAAAAAATAAAAAACTTAAAACCTAAAAATTATAATTAAAATTAAGCGTGAAAAAGCCGCTTTTAAAAGTTGTTTTTAAGCTATTTTTTCTAATTGAACTGTTTCAATTATGTGGAATAATAAATTTAAGAGCTTGAGCTTGAAGCCTCATCTCTACAGGCCGAACTGAGCCTGGCTTTCTCCCTTTCTGCACATTCCATCCCATCTTCCACTGCTCCTCTGATAATATATCCCGCTTTATGAAGGATCGTGTCTCCAATCTGGGGATCTTTATCCATACTTGCAGTACAGGGATAAGAGTGGTGGGCTCCTGAGGTAGTTTCTTTATATCCTGGCACATCGGTCCAGCCGAGTTTTTTTGCTACAAACCAGGTGGAACCGCACGGCGCATCTCTCAGCACGCCTGCCCCAATAAACATTTTTCCATCAGGGCTCATTTCAATCCTCAGCACGGGTTTTCCAAAGCCAAGGTCTACAAATGCGTCTATTGTGGGTTTTCCGGTCTTTTCCAACGAGCAGAAAGGTCTTGGAGCTTCAAATTCCACTCCTACTGCTTCGAGTTCTTTTCTGAGCTGTTCAAGAACTCCTGCAGGGGTCTTTTTGGAGTCCTCAGCAGGTGCGATTACAGCTTTTGCTTTTGTGCTTTTTACAACATCAGGTATAGCTATAAGAAGGTCCGGATGAATCCCAATAGCAAGTATAAGGTCACATTCCGGAAATTTCGAAGGTAGATATTGAGTCGGGTCTTCTATAAACGTAGGCAGGTCGTCAGGAAATTCATGAATTCCCACGATCATGTTTGCATAAGATGGCCTTGCCTGTCTGCAGTGATTGCAAAGATCTCCGCATGATATGCAGAAATTCGAAGGATTAATCAGATTATTGATTACCTTCCTCCCAAGTTCACCGGAATAGAGTATAAGAATTTTCATAACTTTCCCCTTGAATTGAGCTGGAATTTTTTCAAATTAAATTAGGAATTGAAACTGGTTACTACATGCTCTTGGAAAAAAGCACATAATAAAATTATTTTAGTTATAGAATCCCATTATTCATTGCCTGATTAAATAAAATATTTTTCAGCAGTGACAATCTTTTATTTTCTTATTCCACAATATAATTATTTGTTGCAACGTATAAATAATGAGAGTTTCGAACTGGAAATCGCTATAAATAGCTAAATTATTTCGTGTCGTTAAATATATTCTTCTTATTATATAAAAATAACTTCCTTCCTCAAAAAATAGGTAAACTCCCTGATAAAGATGAAATTTAAGGTGTAAAGGCCCAATAGATTATTAGGTATTAAAATAATCTAAACATTTAAATAATCTAAATATTATATTTTAAATATATTTTCTAATAAGGAGTGTTATTTTAAGATTAAATCTATTATTTTAAAACCAACAAATTAATCTCTTTTTTATCTGCCCTCTCTAAAAATTTTTACTTTTCTGGTTTTTTTAATAACAGCTTCTAAAAGATTTCTGTAATTTTTAAATTTTAATTGGAAAAAATTTCTAATAATCAATAGGGTTTTTTTTCTTTTTTTACTTTAAACTGGATAAAATAAATATATCAGTAAGACAATAACTTATTGATTTTATTATGGCAGTTGATGACACATATGAAGTAGTATGTCCAAATCCTGATTGTGAATATTACCTTAAGGTAGAGGGAAAAGACATCATAAAACGTGGGAAATATAAAACCGGACACCAGAGGTATTATTGCAAACATTGTGGAAAATTTTTTATGGACACAATAGGTACGGCTGTTTACCGCAAGCATCTCTCTGGAGAAGAAATAAAACTTATATATAGACTTTATATTGAAAAGAATGGGATTCGGAGTATTGAAAGAATAACAGGACATCACAGGGACACTATAAGCCGATTAATAAAAGATACACAGAGAAATGAAAAAACCGAGAAATATCTAATAAGAGATATAGGATTAACAGCAGAGGAATGCGAAAAGTTATGGGCAATACTGGAAAAAAAAAGAGGTAATTCTAAAAAATAATTGTACACTTAAGTTTATTATTATATTTATGGACTTCTATTAAGATTTAATTAATAAGATATTGTTCATGATATACAGGTATCAGCTTAATTAATTGAAAATTCGCTATTTATATAAAATTTACTTCTTGCGGGTATTTAATACAATCAATGTTTTTTAAAACGTAAGTATTTTATATGAGGACATACTTTATTAAATATTACTTAAGCTGCTTAGAATAAAATAGCTTTCTTTGAAAAGCAGATCCTAAACACTATTCAAGCATAATTTCGCGATGAATCCCTCCACACATTGTCAGGAAATAGCACACACAATAAACAGCCAGTATATAACCTCCATTAAGATCTATAGAAATAGATCGTAACTGGCAGCTCCTATAAGAGAAAATAGAAACTATTTTAAAAGAGTAAAATAGAACACAAAAATTAGTAAAAAATTAAAAAGAATAAACCTGGAAAGCAGGAGAAAATGGAGAAAAGAATCATATTGCCACCTGATCTTTTTCTCTTATCCTCCTGCTTAAATTCTTTTTTAAATTCTTTTTTTATTTTCCTCTGTTATTTTTAAAATTTTATTCCTGAAAAATAATCTTTAATCTCTCATTTTATCCTGCTATCTTTATTCTCCCAGCTTTAGAGCTCCATGAGGGCACATCTTAATGCAAACTCCGCACTGGATACATTTCTTTTCTTCTACATGTACGCTCCATTCCTGATCATAAGAATAAACACTCATCGGACAAACTGAAATACATGCCCCGCACTCGACACATTCTTCTTCGTCCCTGTGAATTGGTTTATCAAGAATGGAAACTATTGCTCCTCTGGACTCCAGGGCATTTTTTATTTTATCAAACCTGTAATCACTTACGTCTGCAATCAACTCCCCATATGTAGAGTCAATATTCGCGACCATTATATTAATGAGGATCCCGGTTTCAACTATAGATTCTGAGATGATGGGATTATGGATTCTTTCTGTAGGAATTGTAATTTTTATTTTCATTTTAATACCTCCTTGCAAGGAGTTTGCTTATATTATCGCTTGTTATAATTCCAAGAACCCGCCTCTGATTATCAATTACGGGCATTGCGGAAACTCCATACCTGTCAAGGCGGCGGGCTGCAAGATCTATAGGCTCATTCGGAGCACAGGTTAACACTTTTTTTGTCATAACACTCTCTACAGAATCAAAGCAGTTTTCTGCAACAGCTTTAGATATATCCCAGGCTGTTAGGATTCCAACAAGTTCTCCTGTGTCAGAAACTACAGCGAGATGGTTAAAGGAATTTTCCCAGATCTTTTTTGCAGCATCCTGAACTGTCTGATCTCTTTTAATTGTCACAATAAACTCAGACATAATATCTTTTACTAGGGGTACAGGCTGGGTCTGTTTCATTGGTTTTGCAAGTCCGTCTGCTGATAACTTTTCAACAGGCATACTGATAAAGAATTCTCCATGCTTTACCCATTCCTTCAGCTCATTAGCAATTTTCCTTGCGTTTTTAAAGCTTGAAAGAGAAGATGTAGGGACCTCTTTTCCTCCGATTTCTACATAACCGGTCTTAAGTTCTGCATAAGTTACGTTGCTCACGACTGGTTTATCACGGCTGCCCACAGCATAATCAACAATGCTCGTAGAAATATCCTCATCGCGGACTGCAGTTGCAGCCGCTATTCTTTCATTGAGAATAGGGATAGGGATTCCAATTCCCATATAAAGCGTGGTACCATAACCGGAAAAAGAGGCAGCCCTTAAATAATCAGGGCTCATTTCCTTGAGATTACCTTTAAGCATCAGAGTTCCAAAACCATTAGACGGGGAATGTTGTGTTCCGTTCCCTACAACATAACCCTGGGCTCCTCCAATAAAAATTCGGGTTCCTGTGCCTATTGTCTCATAATTAGGATCATTTGAAAGAGGAGAAAGCACACCTGCTCCAGAATAAGTCACATTTCCAAAATTAGGAAGGAGCTCACCCATATAAGTATTCAGAATTCTCTTGGAACTGTTTGTTGCAGCCGCATATTTCTGGTAGGCATTCCTTGGGTTTAAAAGCACTGCTTCGTTAAGATCTTCAAGGGTAATTGTAGTATCAAGGACTTTTCGAGGATAGCAATCTGTGCCATATGAAGTGGCATGAACATTAATTTCTTTTCCTCTGAGGAGGTCTTCAATAACATGAGCTCCTCCGTACTGGATTCCTCTTGTATCTGAGATCTGGGCAGCCCCAAGATAAGCATCTACGGCTGCAAGTCCACTGTATGCTTCTACATTATTGAACCATACCTTCTGGATCTTAATAGGAGGCTCGGAATGCCCCAGGTTAAGCATCAAACCGGATGAACACATGGCTCCGAACGTACCGGTTGTAACAACATCTACTTCTTTTGCAGCGCCTTCAACACCGAGGCTTTCGACAATTGTAACCATTTCCTCGGCTGTGACGACATTAACGCTGCCATCTTCAATTTTTCTATTAATCTCGTGAACCGATTTTTTAACCATGGGGGTTTCCTCTAACATTTATCTAATTTTTAATATTTATCGGAATTATATATTACTTGTGATAATCTAGAATTAACCTTTCTCAAAAAGCAAAAAAACTGGATTCATATTTAACCTGTATCTTTTGCCTATCCTTTGAATTCCATATTCACATATGTGTTGCATGAATAATAGACATATTTACGAACCATATATATTACTTACGATAATCAAAGCTTCCTGATTAAACGATTAAACTAAAAGAACCCCAATTATTTATGGAATTACACTGTCTCACTAAAAACAATTCTAAAAAGAAAGCTTAAAGTTAAATTCCAGCCTGATTCTCGTAAGTTTCTTATGCTTACAGAGTATTACCCAGATCAGGTGATTTGTTGACGCGTGTACTTGCTACCGGAACTTTTGATATTCTTCATCCGGGTCACGTTTATTTCCTGTCTCAGGCGAAGGCTCTGGGAGATGAACTTTTTGTAATTGTTGCCCGGGACTCAAATATAACTCACAAACCAAAACCGATTGTGCCTGAAGGACAAAGGCTGGAAATGGTAGCTACACTTAAAATGGTAGATAACGCTCTTCTTGGCAGCGAAAAAGATATGTTTGAACCCCTTGAACAAATTAAGCCTGATATCATTACTTTAGGTTATGATCAGCGTTTTGATATTAATTTTCTGGAAAAAGAACTAACTAAAAGAGGCCTTCCTGCAAATGTGGTAAGAATTTCCCTTTCAAAAGAATGTCCTTTATGCAGTACCGGCACAATCATTAAAGAGGTCCTTAAACGGTATGGGTAACCTACCCCTGCCATTTATTGCTTAGAAAAATCCGTTTTTGCCTTTTTATAGAGACCTCTTATTAAAAGATTGTAACCTGTTAAGTTTTTGTTTAATTTCATCTTATGTAAAGACTTTTTCAAGTCTCTCAAGAGCTTCTCGAATCCGATCTATAGATGTTGCATAAGAGATCCTGATAAAATTCTCTCCTGAAGGCCCAAATGCAATTCCAGGAGTAACTGCTACCTGAGCCTCTTTCAGGAGCCTTTCTGCAACTTCGGTTCCGTTTCCGTATTCGCTCACATCGGCGAAGGCATAAAATGCCCCGTCAGGCTTTTTGCATTCAAAACCTATCTTATTCAGGCCGTCAATTAAAACGTCCCGCCGTACTTTAAAGCGGTCTACCATTGCTTTAACCCCATCTTGTGGCCCCTGCAGGGCTTCAAGCCCTCCATACTGGACAAAAGTGGTTGCACTGCTTACTGAGTGAGACTGAATTTTTAGTAAAAGCTTGAAAATATCAGGAGGTGCGGTCAGGTATCCCAATCTCCAGCCTGTCATCGCATATGCTTTGGAAAATCCATTTACAGTAATTGTTCTCTCCTGCATGCCATCAAAACTTCCAATGCTTAGATGTTCCCTGTCATAGATGATTTTCTCATAAATTTCATCGGATACAACAATAAGATCATGGTCAATTGCAATGTCTGCAATGCACTGCAGGGTCTTTTTCCCGAAAACTCCCCCTGTAGGGTTTCCAGGGCTGTTTACGACAATAAGTTTTGTTTTGTCTGTTATATATTCTTCAAAATTATCCGGGACAAAACCTTTTTCAGGAACTGTTGGGATCCAGACAGTATCTGCTCCTGCAAACCGGATACAGGCATCATAGGTTACCCATGCAGGGTCAAATAGAAGAGCCTGGTCTCCATCATCTAGAACGCCCATCATTATCTCAAAAATTCCCTGCTTTGCACCTGGAGTTACAAGCACACCCGATTCCGTTACATCGAGGTTATTTTCGGTATTCAATTTTTCAGCAATTGCTGCTCTTAATTCCGGAATACCTCCGGAAGGGGCATAATGAGTTTTTCCCTCATACATGGCCTTTGCCGCAGCATCGCAAATATTTTTGGGGGTGTTGAAATCGGGTTCTCCAAGACTGAAATTTATAACATCTGTACCTTCTTTTATCATTCTTGTTGCGATATTGGAGATCCTTATAGTTGCGGATTCTTCTACACGCTTGAGCCTTGCGGATGTCATAGGGATGCCTGCTTTATTAAATTTTAATAGCTATTTAAGTTATATAAACTCACAGCCGCCGCACAAGCTTTACTGCAGCTTCAACTGCTCGTTTTGAATAGTCTACACGTTCATGAGCCGCCATGCGGGTCATGCCTGGGCCAGGGATTCCAAGAGTAACAGGTTTATTAAACTCAAGGGACAAATCCATGATTTTTCTTGCAGCATGCTGCATTACTACCTGATCATGATCAGTTTCTCCTTCGATTACCGATCCAATCGTAACCACAGCATCAATATCATCCCTCTGGCAGAGTTTTTTAATTGCAAGAGGCATGTCAAAAACTCCTGGAACAAGAATTACTTCTTTTACTGTTGCCCCGAGGAACTCTGCATGTTCTCTTCCAAGCAGTTCCATCTGATAGGTCAGATCCCTGTTAAATTCAGCTACAACAAATCCTAGGCTGATAGTCATTGAATAAGGTCTCCAGTCTTTGTTTTTACTTAAATACTTCACATTCTTAACGGGCCTGCGTCTTCAAAACCCTGCCTCTGTCCAGTTCCGGCTTCCCGGGTAAGATGTTCAGGTTTAAAGAGCAGCTTTATTACATTTAACGCGTGTTCCCTTGTCCTTCTATCCATGAGGAAGGCAAGTTCTTTTTCATCCTTTCCTTCATCTTCATGGACAAAAACCTCAATGATGTGAGTGTTAGTCATGAGCTGAGCCATTATAAGGCCCTGGGAAGCTTCATGAGCGCACATCCTGTCTTTATCCTTTGCCCCGGGCATCCCAAGTGCCATTACTATATTGCAGCCTTCCTCTTCAATGAGTTTTTTAGCTGCAACGGGCAGGTCTTTTATCCCGGGTACAGTTACTCTTTTAATTTTTACGGATACATTTTTCTGTATCTCATCAATTGCCGCACGTCCCATGTTATAGCGTGCGAATGTAGTATCTGCAATTCCTATTGTGGGCATGTGAATCCGGTTTGAATTTCAAGTTTGCAAGCTTCTTTTAAACCTTTCTAAGAGCTTTATAGAATTATACTTTATACATAATCCTATACTTTATAGCTCTATACATTCAAGCTGTGTCAAGTACTCGCATTGCAGCTTCAGTCCCTGCTCCGAGATTGCTGATATAGCCACGTTTATTTAATACAATTTCAAGCTGCTGGACTGTTGAGAGGACATCTCTTGCAGTGACATTCCCCATACATCCTATCCTGAAGATTTTACTCTTAAGGCGTTCCTGTCCGCCTGCAATAATTATGCCGCGCTTTTTCATGTCATTCTTTATATCTTCGCCATCAATGCCTGCAGGGGCTTTCATAGCAGAGATAGTGTTTGAGTAATGACTGTATTTATTAAGCTGAGGGAACATCTCAATGTTCATTGCAGCTACTGCTGCCCTTACCGCTTCAGTAAGCGTCCTATGCCTTTTAATTCTGGCTTCCATTCCTTCTTCTTTTACAATTTTCAAAGCCTCATGCAGGGCATAAAAGAGAGGGATTGCGGGAGTATAAGGGGATTCTGGCTTTGGCTTGTCTCCACTTTTCTTATAAGCCAGAAGGTCATTATAATAAGGCCTCGTTTTTACATTTTTCATAGCTTCAAAAGCCTTTTCACTTACAGAAACCGCAGCAAGGCCTGGAGGGGCTGCAAGGCATTTCTGTGAACCAACTATTGCAATATCTACTCCCCATTCATCGATTCTGACATCGTCTCCACCAAGGGAAGTTATGCCGTCCAAAATAAAGAGAGCATCATACTTTTTTGCCAGTTTGCCAATTTCTTCAGCGGGATTAAGAATACCTGCAGAGGTTTCATTGTGAACAAGGGCAATTGCTTTTGCTCCGGCCTCGAGTTTTTCTTTAACTATTTCGAGATCAACAGGAAGACCCCATTCGGAAACAACAGGAACCACGTCAGCATAAAGAGATGCAAGATCTTTAAAGCGTTCACCAAATTTTCCGTTCTCTATAGCGACGACCTTGTCACCTTTTCCTGCAACAGATCCGACAGCAGCCTCCATTCCTGCAGTTCCTGAACCGCTGAGTAAATAGATGCTGTTTTTTGTCTGGAAAACGCTGGAAAGGATTTCTCTGCAGTCAGTATACATTCCGGCAAATTCCGTACTTCGATGATTAATCATAGGTTTTGACATAGCCCTAAGAACTCTGGGTGCAACAGGTACAGGGCCAGGCATCATAAGGAGGGTATCTTCCAGATCCATATTTGTTATGCTCCACATTTTTTAAATTAATCAACTTTTTAGTTTTTTAGGGGGTTCTTCTATAAAGAAATTATTAATTTTTTATTCCAGACCAGGTTTTAATTTATCTACTAAGTTGAAGAAATCAAACATGTCAATAAAACCTTTTAAATTTAAGGTATATATTTTTATAATGTTATTGACGACTTCTGAAAGCTAAACTAGATTCAATCTTCTTAAGTTTTCGTCTTTTCCTGTATTTTTATACTTAGTTTTAAACTGGATTTATTGCTACTTTCTTTATAGATATTTAATCGGAATCTAAATTCAGGGTTCAGGTTTAATTAATACTAGTATATAATTGATGTGCTTTCCTTTTTGAATTCTCTCAAAAACTTTTAGAAGGGTTTAATTACTGGCCCTGGAGAAGTCTCATTACATCATGTTTTGTTACAACGCCTATTACTGTTCCTTTTTCTATAACCAGTACAGCAGGATTTCCTTCCAGGATATGGGAAACAACACCAATTGAAATCCCCGGGGATACGGTTGGGAAAGACTCTCCCATTATTCCTGAAACCCTCATTTGAGAAATAGGTTTTTTCTTACTTTCACTCATCAATTTCACAATCATGTCTTCGGAGATGCTTCCAACCGGCACACCTCTATCAAGTACAGGCACCTGCGAAAAGCCATGAGCATGCATCAGATTGACTACATCTTCAATGGAATCATCCGGGGAAACATGAATCACAGGGGAATGCATTAAGTCTTTTATAATTATTTGCTGTTCCTTCTCAACTTCTTCAAAAGCGTCAAGGATTTTCCTGACAGTTGAAAGCCTAGGATCAACATCTCCTGATTCTATACGAGCTATAAGGGGCTGGCTTACTCCTGCCCTTTTGGCAAGGTCACTTTGAGTAAGCCCAAGTTCATTTCTTCTTTTTTTGAGATCTTCGGATGTTGGAAGCTGCATATATATTACCGATAGTAATTATGATATTTAATGTCATTGGTTAACGTAATGAAAAGTGTTTATATATAAATGATTTTTCTCTAAAATAATCGATCTCGGAAAAACTTCATAATTATTCAGTCCAAGAGTAATAAAAATCAAAAATAGGTCTACTTAAAAAGATAATAACTCAAATATCATTAAAAATAAAATGTAAAAGATTTATAAATAAAGACAAATTGCAAGCGAGAAATTGAATTTTAATATTAAAAAAGTACCTAAAAAACATAAAACTATTAAAATAAATAAGTTAGCCCAAACTAAAATTATATGTAAAGTAAAATAAATGAAAAAAGAAGTAAAGAAAATATAACAGATCCTTCAATTTAGAATTTTATTCAGATGTAAGAAGGATTCTGTATTTCTTTGGATTGTCTTTTTCTTAATTCCCCTTTTACTGCCTCATAATATTTCATTGTGTCCGGAGTAACAGACGGTCCGGTCTCTTCTATTGCTTTAAGAAAATGTTTCTGTTTTATATTTTTTGCATGAAGGTCTTCTCGAAGAGCAAACCTTCCAGCTTTTTTGCATACAGCTGAGATATCTGCACCTGTATACTGATCTGTTAAGGATACCAGTTCTTCAATATCTACATCCTCTGAAAGAGCCATTTTTTCAGTATGGACTTTAAAAATTTCTCTTCGGGCTCCTTTATCTGGAACAGGCACCAGAATCAATTCATCAAAACGTCCTGGTCTCAAAAGTGCAGGGTCAATTATGTCAGGCCTGTTAGTTGCGCCTATTACTACTACAGCTCTTAGTTCTTCAAGTCCGTCCATTTCAGAAAGAAGTTGATTGAGAATCCTAGCCGTAACCTGGGGTTCGCCAGCTGAAGCTCCACGCACAGGTGCAAGAGAATCAAGTTCATCAAGAAAAATAATTGAAGGAGCGACCTGTCTTGCCCGGGTAAAAACCTCAGCAATTCTTTTTTCGGATTCTCCATACCATTTGGAAAGCAGGTCACTTCCTTTAGCCGTTATAAAATTTGCTTCCGACTCATGAGCAATAGCTTTTGCAAGTAAGGTCTTTCCCGTACCTGGAGGGCCGTATAAAAGTACCCCTTTGGGAGCTTCTACTCCTATATCTCTATAGGACTCAGGGCTTTTGAGAGGCCATTCAACGGCTTCTTTTAATAGTTCTTTCACGTCCTGCAACCCCCCTACATCTTCCCAGCTTACAGTTGGAACCTCGATAAGAATCTCTCTTATAGCTGAGGGCTGGACATCCTTCAAAGCATTTTCGAAGTCTTCTCTTGTTACCTGAAGGGAATCAAGGATTTCCCTGGGGATTTCAGGCTCATTAAGGTTAATTTTCGGAAGGACCTTTCTTAAAGCGCTCATAGCTGCCTCCCTGCAGAGGGCGGCAATATCAGCTCCGACAAAACCATGAGTTATCTGGGCAAAATCAGAGAGATTTACGTTTTCAGAAAGAGGCATTCCTCGCGTATGGATCTGGAAAATCTCGAGCCTTCCTTCGGTATCCGGGACTCTCAATTCAATCTCTCTGTCAAACCTGCCTGGTCTCCGAAGAGCAATATCAATGGCTTCAGGCCTATTTGTCGAACCAATAACGATTACATTTTTCCGGGCTTTGAGCCCATCCATTAAAGAAAGAAGTTGGGCTACAACCCTCCTTTCCACTTCTCCTGTTACTTCAGCCCTTTTTGGTGCAATAGAATCAATCTCATCAAGGAAAATAATCGCAGGCGCATTTTTTTCTGCATCTTCAAAAATATCTCTGATAGCTTTTTCTGATTCTCCATAGTATTTAGACATGATCTCAGGGCCATTTACGGAAATAAAATATGCATCCGATTCATTTGCCACTGCTTTTGCAAGCAGGGTTTTGCCTGTTCCAGGCGGGCCATGAAGCAACACTCCTTTAGGAGCGTCGATTCCCAATCTATCAAATAGCTCAGGATGCTTTAAGGGTAATTCAATCATTTCTCTTACTTTGGTAATAGCTTCTTTAAGCCCTCCCAGGTCCTCGTACATTACTGTGGGGACATTCTGCTCAGGAGCTACTTCTTTAGCTTCAGGCAAGAGCTCTATTTGTGTCAAATCAGTAATTTTGACGATCCCTGACGGAGAGGTTGAGATCACCTGCAGTTTTATTTCTCCAAGCCCAAAAGAAGGGCCCAGATTTTGTCCGAAAAAATCCTGGAAGAAATCCTCAAACATGACTCCTTTTGCAGCAGTTTCCCTTTCTCTGGATCTTCTTAGACTAGTGGTCGAAATAAAATCGCCTTTAGAAACCGTACGGTTCATGAACACAGCTTTAAGAGTCTCACTTGGAGCATAAATCTGCATACCCTTAGCAACAGGGGCAAGAGTTACACTTTTTGCTTCCTTCCAATCAGCTTTCCTGATGTCCACATATTCTCCAATACTGGTTTTTGCATTGGTACGGATAAGTCCATCCATACGGATAATGTCGAGCCCTGCATCACTCGGATAGGGGCGGCCTATAAAAGCTGAAGTTGATTTTCCTCCTTTGATTTCTATAACATCGAAAGGTTTAAGCCCCAGCCTCTCCCTAAACCCTTCATCCATTCTAACTATACCTTTTCCGACATCCCGCTGATCGGCTTCTGCAACTTTTAATTTTATACCCGGTTTATCTTTATCAGCCATATAATGCCCCCATTAATAATTTTTAGATATCCTGATTCAGTTATTTGGAAAATAGGATTTTAACTTTTTAAAAGTAGTTTTAAAAATAGTTAAAAAAGACTATTTAATCGCTTACCGTTTTTGCCTCCTCATCCAGTTTCTTTAAGTTAGTGGGAATAGGGTTTTCTTTAAGCAATTTTGCAAAATAGGCCAGGTTATGTGCCATGTATCTGGCTGTCCGGTTTGTGTAAAGATGCCTGTCTCCTCCTGCCTCAATATAACTTGGGCCGGGCCCTGCATCTCCAACCCAGTAGCAATCTACATTCGGAGGAACGGTACATCCCAGATGGGTAAGGCTAAAAAGTACGGTTGAACAGACATCATGAGCCCCATCTTCATTTCCAGTAACAATAACTCCTGCTACCTTTCCATAAAGCGGATATTGTCCTGTTTTTGGGTCTCCTTCCAGATAAGTTCCATCCAATCTTTCAATTACCATTTTTGCTACAGAAGAAAGGACTCCAAACCAGATAGGAGTTGATATAACAAAAATGTCGCAGGCCTTTATCTGCTCAAGGATAAAAGGCCACCCGTCCCCTTCTCCTTCGTCTGAGGAGACCCCAAATGCTACATTGTAGTCTACAACTCTTATTACTTTACTTTCAATCTCAAGTTCTTTGAAAATAGCTGCGGCTTTATCTATGAGAGCTTGAGTATTCGACATCTGAGGCGATTTCTTTAATGTACAGTTCAAAAAAAGTGCTCTCAATGGCATAATATATGTTTTTAATTCCCATTTATATATAAAGGAGCGTATAATAATTAAGGAAATTTATTACTTAACTGATATCCCTTAGAATATTTCTTCTAAGATGTCCTGAGAAAACGAAAAATCAAAAAAACAATTAAGTAATGCATCAACTAAAAGAAACTAATAACAAAAAATATGTTAAAACAAAAAACTAATGGAAAATAGAATAGGAATAAGGAAGTGTGTTGGAGTGGGAATTCAATAAAAAAGTTATGTAAGAGTCAAAAAGCAGAGTCAAGAAGCAAAGAAATTAAGGATCTTAACCAAACCAAAAATAAAAACATAAACAAAAAAGATAAGAAAACGGGCAAAAATTTAGGTTTTTAAAGAGAAAAAAGAAATTTAAGAGGAAATGGAAAAAAGAAACCAAAATATATAACAGGGACGAATCTCTTTAAAGTTTCAATTCCTTTGCCATTTCCTGAAAGACTTTTCCCTTATCTGTTGTTATAAAAAGCCCATTTTCGTGCCTTATAAGTTCCCTTTCTTTTAACATTTCTAAATATTTCTGAGCTATGTTAAAATTTAAATTTACCTCATATACAATATGGGTCTTCTTTGCACCATTCATGGCGACTCTTAAAATATCTACTGCGATATCAGTTCTGCTTCTTCTTTTAATACTGACTCCTCCCCCACGGTAGATTCTGAAGTGATCTTTGTAAGATATTGCGCTTCAAAATTTTCTTAAAGCGTATCTTTTTGTAGGTAACAAAGATTCTAAGTCTTTATCGGTTTCCTTTCTATATAACCATATCATTGTTATATAAAATGTTAAGTTATAATGGAAAGAAAACACTGACTGTTCAAATACTAACTTAATAGCAAAAAAAAAGGAAGAGAATATAAAAAATTAAATAAAGGCACTGTATAATGTTTTTTATCTGCTCGAGATTAAAGGTATCTCAATAGAAAAAATGACTCCTCTCTCAGATAAAACTAGATGCAAAAGTATTTATATAGGCTGTATTTTTTCACGACAGAAGACTGTTAGAAGGGATCGATATAATAATCAATCTACTGATATTATAATTTAATATTGAGCCCATCCCAAAACTCAAAATTATTGCTTTTAATCCTAAATTCCAAATTATCAACTATGATCCTGATAACAAAAATAATTTTGAGAAATGAAGATTAATAGGTAAAAATAGGTTTTAGGATAGCCTCATTAAGTAAAATTCTAATTAAGGAAAAAGTCCTGGGATTTATTCTGGAAAATAAATGGCCTGTTTTTATTTCTATAAGTTCAGGATGTAAGGATTTGATTAATCAGGAAATTACCTAAAGTTATAAAGGTACATAGACTATTCTACTGGCTGTAAAAAGAAGCTTATACTTAAAAAGAATTAGAGAGATAATAAAAATAGAGAGTATTGAAAGATAACTCTTACAATATACCCTTCAATGCTTTTAGTATATCTCAGAGTAAAATCACAGAGTTATTATCCCTACTCTTTTATGCTTCTTTTAAACTTATTCAATTAAAATTTCTTGTATTAGGTTTCCACGTAGAAGATTCTGTTTAAGGGTGTTATTGGGGCTGTTAGTAAGTTTTATACCATAATTGTTTTTAGTTGCTGCATTTCCTGTGATGCTGTTATCATTGGAATTATCGAGGTTTATCCCGCTATCTTTGTTTGAATTTGCGATGTTACCTTTCACTATATTATTATTGCTTGCATTTTCCAGAATAATACCATCAAGATTATTCGATGCAATGTTAGAGGTTACTACATTGTTACTTGCCCCAGCGGTTAATTCAATGCCTTCCTGGGTGTTTGATCTGGCATTGTTTGATTTAACGATATTTGTATCAGCTCCCTCAAGTTTAATTCCATGTTCCCCATTAGAAGCTACATAATTATTTTGAACTTTGTTGTTTTCTGAATTTGCATCCAGCAAAATGCCTTCTCTCTTGTTTGAATTCATCCTATTGGAATTTATTGTATTTCCATCGGAATTTTCGACAAGAAGTCCGCACAGATTACCTTCTGCATAGTTATTTTTCAGGACATTATTATTGGCGCCATTTTTAAATTCAAAACCTTCTTCTTCTATATTTGACTTGGCTGTGTTTGAACTAAGTGTATTTCCGGTAGAACCTTCAACTTTAATTCCATGGTCAATATTAAAAGCTGCATAATTGTTCTGGATTTTATTATTGTCAGAGTTACTTGTTGCTAAAATCCCATCTACACCGTTAGAGTTTGCCTTATTGGAGTCTATTAAATTCTTGTCAGACTCACTTAGGTAAATCCCATAATCATTATTTGTAAGTTCATTTTTGCTAATTTTACAGCCTGTAACTCCTTCGAGACGTATTCCATCCGAGTCAGCAGCGCCTGTAATAAGTAAACCGGAGATTTCAACATTATTTGCTGTAACTGCAAATACAGGGTCATTAGCCTGACCAGCATTAATTGCTGTATTTGAAGGGTTTCCAGACCTGGATTTTACTTTTACCGTTTTATCCACATTGACGTTTTCAGTATAAGTTCCAGGTTCTATAATTATCATATCCCCAGATACTGCAACATTTATCGCAGCCTGAATTGTAGCTTGATCTGTCGGGACTCTAATCTCTGCTGCTTCTGCAGTGCTTGCAATCATTAACAGGAAAAGAAGCACTGTTATAGAAATTAATTTATTTTTTGTTTTAATTTTGCCACTCCCAGTAAATTTTTAAATATATTATTTAATTTGCCTAATGTTTGCTTAGATAATATCGGAAAATATCATAATTTGAATATCTATAATCAAATATAGATTATTATGATACGATCTGATTATCTATTATCAAATAAGGCTATAAAGATTTTGAAGCAAATTTTCTGAGAAATGGTTCTGACAATCATTTTACAAGAAGTAAAAGCATATTCTTATAAGTAAATCCATTAAAAAAGGTGAATTATTTTGGCTGATATTTATTAGGCTACATTATTAATTTTATTTTTATAAAAAATTAATAACAAATATCAGATAAAATTTTAGGAACTCTAGGATCTACACTAAAAAATATAGGTAAAATAATTAATAAGAGATCAAATTATAAATTTGAATTAACTTCAGGAGTACTTTTTAAAATGGTTATATAAAAAGAAGAAACAGAAAGTGGGCCCGCTGAGATTCGAACTCAGGATCCCCGCCGTGTAAAGGCGATGTCATGACCGACTAGACCACGAGCCCATACGCTTAACTGCAACTGTGTGTTTTTTACTTAAAAAGCAAGTCCAAAATGTCACTAGTTATATATATGTCTTTTGTTCGGAGATTAAAAATATAAAAAATTTAAAAGAGAGTTGAACCAGATACTTAAAGAGAGTGGATGAGAATAGATTAAAGGATGGAAAAAAGAAGGAAAATTAAGGGAAAAAAGGAAAAATAACCTGTTATTCTCAAATATAATATCACTCTGGCTTGATCTAGATCCACAAATTTATAGAGCAAAAATATTTATACAATATTGCCAGAGTAAGCTTTGAGCGGGTCACTCTTTTATAAGATAACCCCAACACCCCAACACCTTATTCATACTCCCAACCCGCTCATCGTTTTATGAAATAAAACGCTAAGTATTTATATGATTTTTATCTGATAATATTTTGACTGTTTTATTTCCTGGAGAAATTTTAACTTTTGTTTAAAAACACTATTCTTTCTGAAAAAATTATTATTATAATTTCCCTAGTATAAAATAGAAAATTATATATATAATAAAGGGCTATTCATGCTGAGTGAGCGGGTCTCTTTTCCATAGTATAACCCCAAAACCATATCCCCCAACTATTCCCCCCAACTATTCCCCAAAACTCTCCAGCCCGCTCACAAACTTTTCTTAAAATTATTTTCTAAATACCGGCTTAAGGCTTTATTCCCAATTCTTCTCATCCAGACATAATTGTTTAAATTTCTCCTGTATTTCTAATGCTTTTTTTCAGTCAATTACAGGGTCCAAACATAATCGGATTATCCAGACTTTATAGTTAAAATTAAAGAGCCTGTCCCAAAACCTGGTTTTACTTCTTTTATCAAATTTTCAGGATTGCTTTCATAATTAGAAAGTCCATTCATTATTTAATAAGAAAATTCAGAGAAGCAGATTTTAAGTTTAATGCAAGCTCAAAATAGGAAAGAATATTAAAAGATATTAGAAAAATCTTTATAATTAAAGTTATAAAGTATGTATGTGAGCGGAGATGTGTCCTTACTTCCCAAAAGCACCACCTTTTCTATTACATGTCCCTAGTAACTCCGCTCATACCTTCTTTCCATCTAAAATTAATGAGTAATTGGAAAAAAATTGGAAAAAAAGGAATAAAAATAAAGTAAAAAATTAAAAATAAAAGAAAAATTAAAAGAAAAAGCTAACTATAACTCAAGAATTAAAAGTCAAAAAGAGTTTTTTGGCTCTTGGGTTCGGCTTTTTTGGAAATTTCTTCTAATTTTTTTTCTCCCGGTTTTTTATTTTCAATACTTGTATCCTTTTTATCTGTAGTTTCATTTTTAATTTCAGTGTTAACTTGAGATTTGGTTTTTACTATAGTTTTGCTTTCAATTACAGAAGCCTGAATTTCAGAGATTTTAGGGACCGCAGGCTCTGGATTAATAAGAATATTTTCTTTTGAAGCTTCAGCAAAAACTTCACTTGCCATTAAATTGTAATCCAAATAAACCTTTTCCTTAGCAGCATGTAATTCTGATATTTTTTCTTCTATACCTACAGGCTCTTCAGAAGTTACTCTCTGTTCAGGTCCCGAGTCACAGTTTGTAGAGACATTGATTAATATCTTTTTCTCGCCAAATACGGAATTTGGAGTACTGAGCATATCAGGTGCAATATCTTCTTGCACTGGAATCAAATTCTCAATTATCGAATTATTATTGTTATTATTATTATTTAAAGAGTTATTTGGTATCGAATAATCAGTTTTAATTTTCAGATTTTCAATTGTCAAAATGTCGGCTATAGAATTGTTAACCGTTGAAGTAAAACCTGTAACAACAAATTCGGAATTATTTACGGGTTTAGAATTTCGAACAGGCCCGGAATTTTCCCCGCCTTCGGATACTTTTTCCAGAGAGTCAAAACTGGACCTGAATGTTTTTTGCTTCTTATCAGGATTCTGATAATCAGGGCTTTGCAACCCGCCTGAAGTTTCAAGGTTTTCTTTTTTATTTTTATTTTCATCCTTAAATTCAGATATTGAAAGAACTGGTTTGTTATTTGCTTCAGTTTTAAGTGTTTTTTCAGATGCTTTAAAGAAGTCTTCTTCAGGCTCCTGGCGTTCTGACATTAATTCCTGGGCTTCATCATAAATTTTCTGCAGTTTTTTGTTGACCTTTGCACTACCTGTTAGATAAACCAGCTCTTCAAGCTCAAGCCCGAGTTTAGCAGTGATTTCCGCAGCAGATGCTCCTTCTTTTATCATAAGGGCGTAAAGTTCCAGAAGGTAATGCCTGGAGTAGCGCATGGACTCAAAGGTGTGTTCCCCGATTTTAGAAGCTATATTATCCCTAAGATCTCTTTTTGATCGGGTCTGCCCGAGTCTTCTCCAGAGAGAGGGCTGCTGATATTTAATAAACCCTGGATATGGTCTCGTCTTTGAGACGGCTGCCCCACAGACCATCAGCATATTTGCATATCTCCACATGCGGTAATTCTGGCGTATCCTAACTCTCCCGAGGTAAAGATCAGCTTTTGAGACATAATTAAAACCTGTTCGTATGTCTTCGAGATCGCCATCTTTTCCTGCATACTGAATAGGCAGGTTCTCATCAATCCAGTGTACAAGATCTTCCGGATTTTCATCAAGATTGCGTGTAACCTCAAGGGCTGCTTTACAATTTGTACTCTTGAAGATTTTCTGCATCGCTTTGAAAATATTTTCTTTAACATCCCTATTCGCAGTTGCAATATCCTTAACTTCGAGTGCGTTTCTCCCGCTGGCTGCAGCCTGAAGGTCATTCATAGCACTTCTAAGGTCTCCGCCTGCATTCTCAGCAATCTGCTGAATTGCATCCAGACTGCATGCGATCCCCTCATTCTCACAAACCTTTTTTAAAGCCGGGATCATAGACCTGCTCTGCACTGACCCGAATTTTATTTCCAGACAGAGATTCCTGAGGGTAGAACTCAGTCCATAAACGTCATTTGCAATGAGAACTAAAGGCTGGAGGGTATTCTTTACAATCCCTGTAATTGCCCTCATCCCTCCCCTGTCAGCATTTCCATGGAGATTGTCAGCCTCATCCAGAATAATCAGCCTTTTTCCTCCAAAAAACGTGTTCATTGATGCTGCCGACCCTGCAACCTTTTCAATCACGCCTGCAGTCCTCTGGTCGCTTGCATTAAGCTCGATAACTTCCCAGCCCAGATCTCCGGCAAGCGCATGTGCACTCGAAGTCTTACCTACACCTGCAGATCCATAAAGAATAACTGCCCTCTTCTCAGGTATCCCTGAAAGCCATTCCTCAGCCCAGGCCCGCAAATCCTGCACCGGTTTCTTGTTCCCCACAATCTCTTTCAACGACTGCGGACGATATTTTTCAGCCCATTCAATTGCCGACATCATCTTAAACCATACCAATAGAAAAAACACTCATTATTAACTCTATGTTTCAACTTTTTAATTCTGTAATCCTTCACTTCAAACCATCTTCCAAAAGATCCAAAAAAAACTACATTAAGCTTCTAGTAAATTACCCTACTTTTACATTTCCTTATCTCTAAAAGTAATTTATCAGATCTAAAAATAAGATAAATTTTAATTGTCAAATAAATACCTTTTACACATCTTCCTGATCTCTCGAAGATAAAATAGAATTAAAACTCTACAATTTATAAATTATTTCATCTATAAAAAGTAGAATACTCTAATCCGCTAAAATAAAAAGCCAAACTAAAATTTTAAGCTTAACTCTCTCAAAAATAAAAAACATAACATTTTTTAAATCCCTTTACGAAGCGAAAAGAGTTATAACTCATATTATTAGTCTATAGTCAGCTTCACCTTCGGAACAATTCAAGCAAAAAATAAGTTTTCTTAAATCCTGCTGCAAAAGCAAAGTTAGGTAAAAACCATAAATATTGAAATTTTAGTCTGTTTGACCGAAAAATGTGATCGACAAATTAATCCCGCTTAAACGAGCAAAGCGAGCTAAAAGAAAATAAGTTTTACTATGCAGTCTGCTTGAGCGAACAGAGTGAGCACAAACAAAAGTCCTCTTGAACGAGCATAACGAGCGAAACAATAAGTCCTCTTGAGTGAGCGAACGAAAAGGACACCGTGCTGTTGCGATTACATCGCAACTCCCAGAAAATCTTCGATTTTCTGTGATCCCGAAGCGGAACTCGGGCAGGCCAAAATTAATTAATGATTGAGTTTGTACTTGTTTAAACTATTTCACATCTTATATAAGTCAGGATAGATATGGAAAGAAATGCTATGGATACCCTGCTTGAGGCTATAGAGATAAGGGCTCAAGCAAATAAAGCGAAAGTAGCTATGGGAATCAGAGATCCGAATCCCAAAATGCTTGAGAGTGCCTGGAAAGCCCAGGAAATGGGATACGCGCAGGTAGTCCTGGTAGGGAATAAAAAGGAAATTCAGGAAATCGGGACAGAGCTTGAGATAATCGATACCGAAGACCCCGAGCAAATGCTTGCAGAACTCCTGGTTTCAAGAAGAGTAGATGCTGCTATTCGGGGAACTGCAAAAGCCTCAGGAGCTCTTTTTCATCTTAAGGAGATGCTTGGAAAAAAAAGGGTATGCAGGCTTGCTCTCCTCCTGACGGCTGACGGAACTCCTTTCTTCCTTGCTCCTGTAGGAATCGATGAAGGAAACAGTCTTGCAGATAAGCTCAGGATAATAACTCTTGGGGCAGAACACATAAGGAGATTCGGGATAGAGCCTGTAGTAGGTGTGCTTTCCGGAGGCAGGATTGGAGATATAGGAAGGGATAAACGAGTAGACAGGACGCTTGCAGATGGCGAGTTTGTAACAAGACAGGCTTTAGAACTCGGAATAAATGCGAAGCACCATACCATTCTTATTGAGGACGCTATAAAAGAGGCAAATTTTATCATTGCCCCTGATGGAATTTCAGGGAACCTGATTTTTCGGACAATCGCTTTTCTAGGAGGGGGAGACGGACTTGGAGCCCCTGTGCTGATGGACGATTACATCTTTGTAGACACTTCAAGGGTAGGAGGTCATTTTACAAAAGCTATTATGCTTGCAAGTGCACTTTCTCACCTGAATAAAGAAAGGAAAAGGTGATGTCTTGAGAACCATTGCGGAAACATGGCCTGTAGTTAAAGGGGATTATACAGTAGGAAACAAAAAATCCAGAATTGCAGTTGTAACTCTTGCAAGCAGTCTTCCCCCATCTCCGGAAGCAGCCCTCTGGGGAACTTCAAAAACTGAAAACCTTGGTGTTGAAAAAATAATTGCGAATGTTATCTCTAATTCCAATATAAGATATGTGCTTGTCTGTGGAGCTGAATCAAGGGGCCACCTTGCAGGAAATTCCCTGCTTGCAATCCATAAAAACGGAATTGATGAAAAAGGAAGAATTGTTGATTCTGACGGGGCAATTCCTTTTATTGAGAATATTCCTGAAGACGCGATCAGGCGATTTCAGCAGCAAGTAGATATTATTGATAAAATAGGACTTACGAATATTAAGGAAATTCTTAAAATCGTAAACAAATATGAAAATAAAGGGGAAACTTACCCTGCAGAGCCTATGGTTGTTTGCTCTCTGAAAAGAAAACAATCAAGTTTTTCAATTCCAACTTCCGGCGATATAATAATCTCTGAAGAATTTGTTATGGACGCAGCAGCAGGGATTATCTGCGAAAATGGAAGTTTCTGATTTTTAGCTGTTTAGATTGCTTTTGAATTTAATAAATTTAGAGGACTTTGTATTAATTAGTAATTAATTTAACTTGCGATTGGTTTGGGTTATTAGAAAAATATGAATAAAAAGTTTTCACCAATAAAAATATAAACCGGGTCTGGATTCAACAATGAAATCTTTCGGAAATAAATCAGTAATCCTTTATATCCTGACATAGAACAATAACCTGGAATACTTGCAAATTTTGAGGGCGTAAAGATGTTTAAGTTTCAGAAAGAACAGGAAATCGTTAATATAGCAGGGGTGAAAATTGGCGGGCAGCCAGGAGAACTTCCAACAGTTCTTGCAGGTACTATTTTTTACAATAAACATGAAATTGTGGAAGATGCTGCAAAGGGGGTTTTTAACAGAAATGCGGCTGAGGAACTTATAAACTTACAGGAGACCGGCTCTGAAGAAACAGGAAATCCTCATATAGTTCATATTTTTGGCACTACCCCTGAGAGTATTACCCGATATATCGATTTTGTAACAGAAGTTTCTGAAGCTCCTTTTCTAATTGACTCTCCTGAAGGAGCTGTTCGTGCATATGCAGCAAAATATGTAAGTGAAATAGGGCTTGCAGATAAAGCAATATACAATTCCATAAACATGAGTATAAATAACTCAGAAATTGAAGCTCTTACCTTTTCAGATATAGACAGCTCAATTATTCTTGGATTTAATGCCATGGATTCTTCCCTTCAGGGTAGAATGGAGCTGCTTGAAAGCGGTGCAGGCCTGCTTGAAGACGGGCTTCTTTCAATTGCAGATAACTGTGGGATAGTCAATAAACTTATAGACCCGAGTATTACCCCAATGGGAAACGGGGCAGGAGTTGCTCTCCGGATGACAATTACTGCAAAAGCAAAATGGGGACACCCTACAGGCTCGGGAATTCACAACGCCCCTTCAGCCTGGAATTGGCTGAATCAAAGAAAAGAGAAAGATCCTGTGCTTTATAAGATCTGCGACATAGGCTCAACCTGCTTACAGCAAGCAGCAGCCGGAGATTTTATCCTTTACGGGCCTATTGAGTATGCTCAGTATATTTTCCCTATGGCTGCAATGAGCGATATTATGATTTCCGAAGCCGTAGCTGACCTTGATATTGAGCCGGCTGCAAAGCATCCTGTGAATTTTTTAGTTTAATTCCCTGAGTTTAATCTCTGGAATATTAATTTTATTTAAAATAATTTTTAATTTAAATTAATTGGCAATTTAAATTAATTTTCAAAATACCAATTTTCCTTTACTTCTTTTAATTATACGAATTTTTAATTATGAGCCTATCCCAAAACTCAGGTTTATGTTACTATATCTGGAATTTGAAATAATCAATTGATCTTATGATACGGAAAATGATTTTCAAAATCTTATTG
>JBNAKO010000263.1:0-28648 GCA_049706495.1 Methanosarcina sp.
ACATTCAGAGCAGCAGGACTTTTCGGATAGGCTCTAAATTCAATTTCCCTAATTCATAGATAAAGAAATTAGTAAATTAGCTTAATTTTTTTATTTAATAATTTTTAGTTATTTTTTCCGTTCTTTATTTATTTATTTATTTATTTATTTATTTACTTTTCCTAATTAAGAAAAGGGATGCTTCCTATCTATTCATGGGGACTCAAAGGATCCAGTCTGAAAAGAAGAATCATAAATAATGCAGTTACTGTTGCTGTGGCCCATAAAAGCGGATTTCTTGTAATACTTAGGAGTGCACCCAATATTAGCAACAAGAGTCCAGCTCCCAGTAAAATTTGGACTTTTTTATTCAACTATTAACTCCCCCTTACTTCCCTTTTTACCTTAAGATTTCTAAATATTGGTCAAGGCGCTAAAAAACAAACTTTCTTTATTCTAAATTGTTTTCTTTTATTATGTATTTTTTCACAACGATGAAGATATGACCATATCTTACAGTTTTAACTTTTTTACTTTATATAGGTATGCATCTAGGTAAAAAAATTTTAATTGTTTGGTTAATTTCTTTTTTAGTATCAAAAGCAAAACAAAGAGACTGAGGGCAACTAAAAATAAAAGAAATTAAATTTATATTCAATTAAAATACTTTTATAATGAAAAAAATATAAGGATTAAAAAATAAAAAATAAAAGGTTAAAAATCAAAAATCAGAGATTAGAAATAATCTGACTTAATATTTTCTGCATTTTCCTTTTATAAATATTACAGAAATTCCTGGCTGAGTGAGTTTTTTCTTAATTAAATTTGAAAGCTCAAATTTAATGTTCTCTGTTCCTTTAATTTCTCTTCTATTTTCTCTATTTTTTACGTCTATTTCCTGGTTAATGTCGATATCAAAAATAGAAACATCAGGAACTATTGCTTCCACAACATTTAGAAGGTCAGGGACTATTTGCCCTCCTGTCATGGCTGCTACCTCGTTCTGAAGCACAAGTATAAGCACATTACATTTTGAGTTTGCTGCGCTGAGCAGCCCTAAAATCCCTGAATGAGCCAGGGCAAAATCTCCGATTACAGCAATTCCTTTTCTTTCAAAACCGCAGGCAACAGAAATTGCAGACCCAAGGGCAAAACTCACATCCACTGCTGCAAGAGGCTCAGGTGCACTCCGAACAGAACAACCCATATCCCCAGCAATCCTTACTTCGAGAGTTTTTAGAAAATAGTAAAGAGGCAGATAAGGGCAGTCCCCGCAAATAGAAGCCCTTTCCTTACTCGTAGTTTTTGAGAAAACGGGAGAAGTTTCATTGAATTTTAAGGCCTTTTCTTCCTTAACTTTATCTTCTCTTATATTTTTAAGTGCAAATTCAATATCTCCAGCCGCAATTTGTCCGTAAAGCAAATGGCCTGTCTTTTTTCCAAAAACATTACCTGCGATACAGATCTGTTCCTCGATAAAGGCTTCCGATTCCTCAGCAATAAGCACTCTTTTATTGTTTCTCAGAAAACGCTTAATTTTTCCAACAGGAAGCGGATTTACAACATTAAGGCTCAGATGAGAAATTCGAGATAGTCTGGAATTGTTCGAAATTTCTAAAATTTGTGTGATTTGTGAACTTTTTGAAGTTTGTAAAATTCCAGACTCATTGCAAGTATTCGAAACCTGAGAAACATTAAGAATTTCAGAAAATAAATTTGATTTTTTAAGCACGTTCTCTACAGTTAAAGAAGTAGATCCAGAGGAGATTATTCCTATTTGGCTCTGAACTGAGTTAGCAGACTTTTCTTTTATAGATTTTTTTTCATCAAACTGTTCTTCAAATTCCGCTGCATTAAATTCTGCTTTATTAACTTCTACTTTATAAAACTCTTTTTCGTAAAATTCTACTTCATCAGATTTCTCTTTTTCATATACTATTATTTTATTGAGATCAGTATTTTCTGCCTCTGCTTCCAGTAAAGGATAAACTTTGGAGTGGAAAAGCTGATGTTTTTCCACCATCCGTTTTTTCCAGATATTTCTATCAAACACAGGGTGAGGAGGGACAGAAACCGGAAGACGTTTTATTCTTCCTTTTGATTTTTCCAGGCCCGAAGTTACTCTCAGGAGTACCGGAGTTTTTGTCTCTTCCGATAGCTGGTAAGCTCTTCTTAAAGCCCGGTATGCCGTATCAGGCCCATCTGGATCATATACTGCTACTTCTGCAATTCTGCCATACCAGCGCGAGTCCTGTTCATTCTGAGAGCCCTTTACTCCCGGGTCGTCACCTGCAATTATAACAAGGCCTGCTCCTATCGTATGTGTCACTGAAGTTATAAGGGGGTCCGAAAGCAGATTCATTCCAACATGTTTTACGAGCACAAGGGTTCTTTTTCCCGAAACCGAGGCTCCAAGTGCGTATTCCAGAGCAACTTTCTCGTTTGTAAACCAGTTTGAAGTATAATAAGGGGCATTGTTAATGCTATTGTTATCAAGATTATTGTTTGTGAGATTATCAACAAAATTGCCAGTACGATCGACTATTGAATCAAGTTGGTTAACAGCGTTGGATAGATTAAGAGGGTTATTTCTGGAACCAATTTCAGAAATAGTTTTAGGATCAATCTCAGGATTGTTTTTTGAGTTATTTTTTGATTTAATTTCAGGATTCTGTGTACTTTTTTCTAAAAAAAGTTCCATTAGTGAAGTAATTGGATACCCGGGAACACCAACTACCAGACTGACATTACTATCAAGAGCTGCAAAATAAAGAGCTTTAAACCCAGTATATTTCTCCCCACCATATTTTTCTGCTTCCTTTATGTAAATACCCCTTTTCAGAACTTTATTTTATGAGTTTAAAAACCTGAATTGCATATTTTAGTTTAATTAAATGGCTATAAATAACTTTGAAATTTGTTTTTATTCCTTAAGCCTGATTCCAGCACTTTTCGGGTGAATGAATTTAGAATTTAAATTAAGTTTTTTGTAGGTTCACAGGCTTGATTGCCGTACCCGCGAGAATGGATTCTTCAGGTCTTCCGAACCAGGGAAGCGAAGCAAGTGCCCCTATAACTCCATTTCCATCGAGCAAAACTTCCACATTATTTTCTTCTGCACAGCGTAAGGCTTCAGCTTTTGAAATCCTTTCTGTGCGGCTGCGATTGGTGTAATCATAAATCCCTTTAGCATAGAAATCAGAAAGGACAACCATTCCGGTCTGGTTTGAAGCGCTGTATTTTTTAAGAGTTTTTTTGAAGGCATCTATAAGTCTTGATTTTGCTTCTTTGTCTATACAGCCGAATTCGACCACAGTAGACATACAGTTCTGGGTTTTTTCCGGGACAGGGAAAAGCTGTACAAGGGAATGGGAAAGATATACAGCTGCCTGGCAGTCCAGTTCTTTTGCAATATTATGAGTCAGAGTCCAGGTAGCTCCTATATCCTTGGAGTCAGTGTCATCTATGCCTATAAGAATTCTGTCCCTGCGCGGAACTACAATTGTTCCCCTTGCGCATTTTTCTCCCCCTGATTCGGAAATATTATAGCGAAGTACTCCATCTGCAAAAGCCCTGCAGCGAGTTGCACCTACGCCCCCTCCTCCTAACCCGGCATAAGTGATTTCAACCTCATCGCCCTGCACAATAACAGATTCAATACCTGCGGCTGCAACTGAAGGTTTAAGTTCAAGCTTTGAAGTCCCTGTTTTCATAAAATAACGGATCATATTTCCGTTTGAACGAGCTTTCAGAACCAGAGGGGCTTTTGCATAATGATGAAGAGACCAGGCTGCTCCGCTATAGCAGTTTGAATGCTCGATAATCTCCGCATATTCGTTTTTCGAGTCGCAGACTGCATAAATCCCCATGTAAGGTACAGTATAAGGGTCGTCCAGGGTTATATCTTCAAGCTGTCTGTTATTAAATGCACAGGCGTTTATATGTTTTGTAATCAGAAAGCCTCCTTTTAAGAGGAATTATAAAATGAAAAAGAAATTCCTTTGATCCAAAAGCCAATTTCTTTTAGCTATAAATAAGTTATTATAATAGCTTGCCAGCTATCAGATTTTTCTTCAAATCATAAAAAATACTGATAGGCTGGATTTAATGAAGTTACTTATGTTGGATCTTTACCTATGAAATTTAGGGAGTGTAATCCGATGAAACAATATTAAATTGGCTTATCAATATAAACCCATCGCAAAACATTCGCGTAGACAGCTTAAGCGTCAGTTCTTTCTCCTAACGCCTGCTTTTTAAAACTAAAACAATATTTATAAGGCTTATTAACGAAAAGAAAAATTTTATGAAAAATAAATCCTCATATTCAGGCCTTAGTTGAGTCATTTTTTAAAGCTTTAAAGGAAAAATTCTCTGTTGGCTACCAATATTTATTTTTTTATCGTTTTTCTGATCTTTTCGGGAATCTTACCTGTTTTCTCTATTTAATCACTTTATCTGCTTGCGTATCTTAATAAATAATAAGAACAATATTAGCTTGGGGTGAATAACTTTGCGTAAATTTATGGAAACAGTGGGTTACATCTTAGCTTTGATAGGATTAGCTTGCGTTATAAAACATCTTGCACACCAGGAAAAACATATGATGGCTGATATGCGTCAGAGTACAGAAGGTAAAAAAGCAAAAGTAATGGAAAAAATGGGAGACAAGAAAGCAAAAGTAATGGAAAAGGTTGAAGATAAAAAAGCAAAAGTGATGGAAAAGGTAGAGGATAAAAGAACAAAAGTAATGGAAAAAGTTGAAGACAAGAAAGCAAAAGTAATGGAAAAAACAAAAAGAAAACACGAAAAAGGGACCGAAGAAAAAAAGACCGGCTCAAGGTATGGTTCTAATCCAGTCAATTATTAAAACAAAAGTAAAAAACAAAATTAAAGAATCTTTACTACTTTTTTAATTAAGAAATAAAAGGCCAAAATGAAATAGCCCTGGGAAAAATAGTTTATCAATATTTTCTTTCCAGGGCTATTTATTAAAATTAGCTCTTTAAGTCAAAATAAGTCAAAAAAAATCGTTTATAAATTTCCAATTTTTTTGTATTTTTCTGTATTTTTTGATTTTTATCTTACAAATCCTTCATCTTTAAGACTTACATACCTGCCGTCCCCGATTATTATGTGGTCAAGTACATCAATTCCAAGCAGTTTTCCGCCTTCTATCAATTTTTCGGTAACCATTATATCTTCTTTACTCGGACTCGGGTCCCCAGATGGATGGTTGTGGATCATAATTACGGATGCTGAAGATTCCATAAGGGCTGATTTAAAAACCTCCCGCGGGTGTACAATGCTTGCATTGAGGCTGCCAATAGAAACAACCTCTTCTTTAAGGATCTGATTTTTTGTGTCAAGATAAAGCGTTATAAATTTTTCTTTTTTCTGTTCGCGCATCTTTGGGTACATAAGAGTATAAACATCCCTCGGAGAGCAGATTTTTCTTTTTGGTTCTTCCACATATGTCTCAAGCCTGCGGGCCAGTTCAAAAACAGCGGCTATCTGTGCGGCTTTTGCCTTTCCGACCCCATGGATTTGCATAAGCCTTGAGATGTTTGCAAGGCTAAGTTGTCTAATATTATATTCTCCGAATATCCGGCTGCATAGATTAACAACATTTTCTTCTCTTGATCCTGTCCTGAGAACCACTCCCAGCAGTTCCGCATTTGAAAGCGATTCAGGCCCATTTCGAATAAGCCTTTCTCTTGGACGTTCTTCTTCCGGGATGTCCTGAATTCTTATTTTATTTATTTCCATTTTGCCCCCCTCCTGTTACTTGACAAATCCCACCTGTGAGAACTTTATAAATATTCCATAACTTTCTTATAACGAGTAGAAGATTTACTCTTACCTGCGTTACACAAGCTTTAGATAAAGATCTGGGATTGGCAATTACTTTTCCATTTCTTATCTGGGCAGAAGACTTTTCGTACAAAAATTTTGTACAATATTTTAATTCAGAAGTTGACTTTTAAGTTTGGTTCTTCTTATAGATATTATTAGAGTTTCAATATTTGAATCTTTACAAAAAAAGTAATTTTGTGAAAATCTTCCAAAATTGATTTGTCAAGTAATTAATGCTAATTAATTGGACATTTACATTAATTCTTTACATTACTATTTCTATTTACACTCTTTATTATTTTTTTAAATTATATCCGCGATGTATCCTTCTAAATTATCCTGTTCAAACATCTTACTTTATTATTCATTCGTCTATTGGAGCTATGCTATCTGTTTTATCTATTTAAGACATTCATTAGTAAATATCTTCTATTAATTTCTCTTCTGATCTTTCTGTTGCAATTATCATGCCTATTTTTCTTCGAATCTTTCGATTAAAAATATAGTTGACTGCGCCGGCCTTTACTTATACCGGAAGATCCATATCGATTTTAATGAAGATCATTTCAGTTGTTGGGTATAAGAAGTCAGGAAAGACTTCGCTTGTAACAGCTCTTGTTCGAAAACTTTCCGAGTTCGGGACAGTAGGTACTGTAAAGCATATGGGGGAACAAAGCCTCAATCCTGTAGAAACAGACACAGGCAGGCATTTTGATGCAGGCGCTGATATGGTTATAGGAATAACAGGCACAAAGATTACTGGCACCGAACTTGTCAGCTTTTCCAGAGACCAGGATCTCGAAGCCGCTCTTGACATGCTCTGTAATCAGGGCTTTGATTTTGCTGTGGTTGAAGGTTTTAAGGAAAGCAATCTCCCGAAAATCGTGCTTGGAGAGCTTCAGGGTGTCTGTGGTGTAGTTTTAAGGCTGCCCGAAATGCATACAGATGAAGAAGTATCAGCTACACTTGTGGAAATCGCTCTTTCTCAGCCTGACTATTTTACTCTCGAAGCTCTTGTAAAAAAAGCCCGAAAAAATCCAGCCATTAAAAAGGCAGGGGCAATTGGTACCTTTACAGGTATTGTCCGAGAAATCGCAGGAAAAGAAAGAACATCCTGGCTGGAATTTGAGAAATACGAACCAGAAGCTTCAAAAACCCTCGATAGAATAAAGGAAGAACTCAAGAAAAAAGAAGGAATCCTTGAAGTGCTGATTCATCACAAAACAGGACTTATTAGAGCAGGAGAAGATATTGTATACATAGTTATTGCCTCTGCTCACAGAAAAGAACTTTTCCCTGCTTTAAGTGAAGCCATAGAGCGAATAAAAGCCGAAGTTCCAATCTGGAAAAAAGAATTTACAGAAAAGGAAGAATTCTGGGTTCACGATAAAGAACAATGGAAAACAACAGATAAAAAATGAGTAGAGGAAGAAAATAAAGGAAATAAATAAAGAAAAGGGAAAAAGAGGGAAAAAGAAATCTTGGAAACGAAGATAAACGAAGATAAAATAAAATAAAATAAAATAAACAAAGTAGAATAGATATAAATGTCATAAGATTCGAATTTTTGGGCTGGATGCGTTAAATGAGCGAAAAAACAGAAATTATAGAGCTTAAAGAAACAGAACCTGAAGGATTACGGAAATTTCATAGGAGTTCCAGAACTGCAATTGTCCTTGCAGGGGGCAAAGGTAGACGTATGGGCACGGTTGAAAAAGCCCTCCTTGAATTTGAAGGAAAAACGATTCTTGAACGCGTACTCGAAAGCCTTTTTCAGGTTGTAGATCAGGTAATTCTTTCAGTTCGAGACAGTAGGCAGAAAGACAAATTCAATCCGGTTCTTGAGAAATTCCCAGACCAGGAAATTCGCTTCTGTTTTGATACTTTAGAAGATGCAGGCCCTCTTGAAGGTATTCGGGCCGGGTTGCTAAAGTCCGGGGCTGAATATTCATTCGTATGTGCAGGAGATATGCCCTTTTTAAATTCCAGGGTTGTAGACCTGCTCTTTGAAAAAGTTGTTGGGCACAATGCTGCTCTTCCTAGATGGGAAGACGGCAAATTTGAGCCTTTACATGCAGTTTATTCTAAAAAATTAGTTCCTGCGATTGATAAAGCATTTGAGAGGGGCAGACATTCTGTACTTGCACCGGTTTTTGAGATGCAGGACATTGTGTTTATTGAAATTTCTGAAATTAGGTCTATTGATCCTGGACTAAAAACTTTTGTAAATATAAATACTATTGACGATGCTAAAAAAATAGTAACTATTCAGGAGTCCTTTTAAGGTTCCACAATTTTTCCTCGGAAAGAGGAAAAATTGGATATAAAATGATTCCTTTTTTCTATTATGAAACGTGAAGAGATTCTTGCACTTTGTGCTTCTAACCCTGAAGTCGTTGCTTACATTCTGAGTCTTGAATCTCAAATTAAAGAACTCACTCAAAGACTGATAGCCCTGGAATCTCGCTTAAACCAAAATAGTAGAAACAGCAGTAAACCTCCTTCTACTGATTTTGTTAAAGAAAAACCTAATCCCAGGAGTCTTCGTAAAAAGAGCGGAAAGAAACATGGAGCTCAAGAAGGTCATTCAGGAACTACTCTTGAGAGGGTTAATGATCCTGATTAGGTAATACAACATTCCTTGACCTGCTGTGAAGAATGTGGACATGATCTTGAGAATGTTGAAGTTCTGGATTATGAGAAAAGACAGGTTTTTGAGATTCCTCCTGTAAATTTTATTGTTACGGAATATCAAAGCCAGATTAAAACTTGTCCTCACTGTGCAAAGTCAAATAAAGCTGTTTTTCCTGAATCTGTAAAATATCCAGTTCAGTATGGTCCCAAGATTCTAGCTTCAGCAATTTACTTTAAAAATCACCATTTTATTCCCTATGAAAGAATTTCCGGTTTATTTAATGACATTACGGGAATAAACATCTGTCCTGCTACCATAATTAGGGCAGAAAGAGAATGTTTCCAGAATCTAGAGAAATTTGAAAACGTTATTAGAGAGAAGTTGATAGCGTCTCCAGTAATCCATTGTGATGAAACTGGAATGAAGGTTCAAGGAAAAAGACACTGGCTTCATGTAGCTTCTAATGACAAATACACCTGTTATTTTGCTCATCCTAAAAGAGGATCACAAGCAATGGATGCTATGAGGATTCTTCAGACGTTTAATGGAACAGCAATTCATGATGGATGGAAACCATACAATAATTATGGATGTAATCATGCTCTTTGCAATGTTCATCTTAAAAGAGAACTTACAGGAATTGAAGAAAATTATAAACAGCAATGGGCTAAAGATATGAATGAGCTTTTAAGTGAGATGAAGAAGTGTACTGACGAATGCAAAGAGCAAGTTAAAGAACTGGGTTTTGAGCAAATTAAAGCTTTAGAACAAAGGTTCAATTCCATTATCATTAAAGGAATTGAAGAAAATCCACCCTCTCTAAATCCTGAAAAAAAAGGAAAATGTGGTAGAAATCCAAAAACCAAAGCAAGAAATCTTCTGAATAGGTTTATAGAACATAAAGAAAAGATTCTGAGATTCCTGACAGATTTGAAAGTTCCGTTTGAGAATAACCAGGCAGAAAGAGATATCAGAATGATGAAACTGCAGCAGAAAATATCAGGAACTTTCAGGACAACAAAAGGAGCGCAAGCTTTCTGCAGAATTAGAGCTTATATTTCAACAATCAGAAAGAACAATTTGCCTGTTATGGAGAGTATTCTAGCGGCGCTCAAAGGAGCGCCATTAACTATAGTCTGAATAGTTACAAAAAATATTTTAATTAATTTCAAAATCATTTTTATTCGGAAATAAAATTTAAAAACCTTAGATAATTTTATAATAAAATGAGTAAGTAAACAAATATCTAATTAACTAATTAATAACTAAATAACTAGCCAGTTAAATAAATAAATAAATAAATAAATAAATAAATAAATAAATAAATAATTTATAGTTTACAAATAATTAAATAAATATATTTTAAGTCATATTTATTCCGATTTTACTAGAAAATGCTCAAATTTTCTAATTCATTTCGTTTTCATAAAAATCGACCATTTTTATCGCTTGTTAAAAACTCAATATCTAAGAATAAGTTATTATGTCAATTCAATATGAAAAATTGATAATAAGCTCTTAATTAAGTCTTAATTTATATTTAATCTCACTTTGATGCCTGTATTTTAATTTTATTACCTATAATTTTTTCTTTGATTTTCAAATTTGATATTATATTATTGATTTTTTATCAGGACCCGCTATTTGGTTTATTATTTTATGTGTTTTAAAAGAATAAGAGATTATATATTTATCTTCTGCATATGTATTCAAAAATGGCGCCTGTGGGCTTGCATATGAGCTATACATTTGCGATCAGTTATTTTCATTTATGTAATAACTGCAAGATTGTTCGATGAGCTAAAGAAACTTACAAAAGCGATGCAGGTCATGGGTTTATAAATGGAAGGTCAATGCACATGCATGAGGATTTTGGAACGATAATCAATAGAGGATTCAATAGCTGGGTAAGAAATTTAAATATTTGTATTCCATTTATACTTAATTTTTTTATTAACATAATTCTTTATTTCTTTTTCTTCGGTTTAATGGGAATTTTGCTTTTTACCTCAAAGAGTGGAGGAATTATTGATCCCGCTTCGCTTCCTGCGCAAGAACTTTACTCAATAATGTGGCAGGGTTTTATGGGAAATCTCCTTACTTCTGTATTTCTTATTGTCGTTTTTCTACTGTTAAGCATGTTTGTCCAGGCTTTTTTTACGGCAGGTGCAATAGGAATGGCACAGAAAGCCTCTCAGATTGGAGATACTTTTATCTCTGATATGCTTATTTCAGGTTCGAAAAATACATCAAGGCTCTTCCTGACAAGCTTGCTTATTGCACTTTTGCTGCTTGCTGGAATGGTATTCCTAGTACCTGGAGTTTTTCTTGCAGGGGATATAAGTGGGCTTATTCAAAATCCCGGTGAAACTGCTGAGGGCATGGGAGTACTTATTATCGGAATCCTTATTTATACGCTTTATTTAATAACGGTAAGTATAATGGCTTCTCTTGCCCCTTATGCACTTGTAATTGATGAACTCAAGCCGCTTGAAGCCTTAAAAACAAGTTTTAATTTTGTTTTCTCGAATAAACTTGATGTTATTCTTATCTGGATATTTTATCTCGGATTAACTTTCCTCAATAGTTTTATAGGGGAATTCATTGGTACAGGAAGTGGTTTGCTTGCAGGGCTTACATACCTTGTACCAATAATTATCTTACAGCCTCTGATGACGATTTTCTGGACAAGGCTTTATGTAAGCAGGAATGGAAAAAAGCTTTATAATCCCCTGGACTTGCTTACCGAACCTATTTAAGTTTTTAACGAGTAGTTACTAATTTCTGACAATTTCTAAGAATTTTAAATAATTCCAAACTTCTACTCAAGCCCGGCCCAGTAATTTACAGGCCTGGCATAGCTCATCTGTACAGGTTTCCCCGCAGATCCTGCATTTCTCCAGGTTGGCACGGGGAAGTTCTTTTGCAAGGGCTCCCACGAGTTTATCAAAACCCCGGAGTAAAGAGTATTTTGTGCCCGGATGTTTTGTCTCAAAAGTATTCAATAATTCTCGTACTTCCCCACGTAAAGCTTCTCCCGCATACGGGCATTCCCTGAAATCTACAGGCAGAGAATTTACGATAGCATACAGAGCAACTTCTTTTTCAGGGATGTTTCTTAGGGGTTTTGCTCGTAAAACCAGACCGTCTACAGCTTCGAGAGGCGCAAGTCTTACCATCCTCTCCATATCTCCCCTCAGGTGATTAAGAAGAATTGTCTGGGCCTCGTCATCCAGGTTATGGCCTGTTACGAGTTTAGTCGCTCCAACTTCAAGCGCAAGTCTATTAAGAAGATTTTTTCTTAAGACTCCGCAGTAGCTGCACGCCCCTTTTTCTCTTTCCTTTGCTGCAAGCTCGTCCATAGTTACACCGTGCACTTCTTTAAAAGACCTTATAACGTGCCGGATTCCAAGCTTCTCAGAAAGCTCTTTTGCAGTTTCTAGAGAATGAGAGCGGTATCCTTCTATACCCTCATCTATCGAAATTGCAACAATTTCAATATCTGGCCTTTCTCCTAAGATCTTGTGCATTATATAAAGGGCAACAGAACTGTCTTTTCCCCCACTTAAGGCTACGGCTATTACATCATTTTTCTCGATGCTGTATTCTTTTCGAATTGTAAGCTTAATTTTCCTTTCCACATCTTCTACAAAATGTTTTTTGCAAAGATGCATGCCGGAATATTTCTGAAAAATAATAGCTTCGTGGTTACACTTTTTACATTTTATTGTCATTTGGACCCTTTTTTGCTATTGCTAAAACTCTGTTAAAGAAGTTTATAAATTTGCTGAGATAATTCTAGCTTAGAGATCTCAAAAATTTCCATCGGAAAAATTATCTAAATAATATATAAATAATATTTTATTAAAAATTATACTTAGTATTAATTATACTTAGTGTTATTATGTTACTATAAAGTTATTCTCTGTTTTAGAGTTTGTCTTAGGAAAGGAACCTCTAATATATATTGTTTTTTACATAATTTTAAAGAAAAGACATTATTATATTGCAGGAAAGATTCCCAAATTTTTTATATTTAATTTTGCATTTAATTTAGACCAATTTAGATCTAATCTTGACCTAATTTTGACTTAATTATTATATAACTCCTTTTAAAAATCTAAATTATCACCTCAAAATTCTCCTTTCAAACTTTGTTATTTCCTATTTATTCGAGCATAGAGTGTTAATATAAACTAATCTTATTTTGACTGAATATATCCCCTGGATAATAATTAAAATAATACCAATGACGGTTGTTATAATTTTTCTAAAAGTAATATTATTTAAATTAGTTTTCAATAATATCTTTTATTAAAATGCAATAAAAATTCAAACAAAGCTCATTTATTACATTCAAAGATTAAATTCAAAAATTAAATTCAAAGTATAGATTTGAGTTATATTTAGAAGTGAGGGATCCGGAGTGGAGAGGGTTTTATGATCAAAATTATTCCTGCGGAAGCTAGATATTATTTAGCTTCGGACTGGCTTAAAAGTTACTACCTTTTTTCTTTTTCGAGTTATAATGATCCTGAGAATGTCCAGTTTGGAAATTTGCGGGTTTTTAACGATTTTACTATTGAGCCAGGAAAAGGGTTTTCTATGCATACCCATTCCGAAGCTGAAATAGTAACTATAGTGCTTGAAGGGGAACTTACCCATGAAGATAATCTGGGAAATAAAAAGATCCTTGGCAAAGAAGATGTGCAATGCATGACCACGGGCTCCGGAGTTGAACATTCTGAGTTTAACCGGGGGAAAGAGCCTTTACACTTATACCAGATCTGGATTCTTCCTGTAAAAAGCGGCCTTATGCCTGAATATTCACAGAAGAAATTCCAGGCCTCAATGTGGGAAAATAAGCTTCTTCCCCTGGTTTCAGGAAAGCCTTCTGAAGGTACACTTAAAATGAATGGGGATGCAACAATATATCGTTCTAACCTCAAAGAAAGGGAAGTTGTTCATTTCAATTTAGAGGAAAACAGGCTGGCTTTTATTTATATATCCTCTGGAGAACTTTTTGTCAATGGAAATCGGCTTAAGCCCGGAGATCAGGCCCGTATTGACCAGGAAAAAACTCTTCATCTGGAAGCCTCTTCCACAGAATCCGTTGAATTTATCTTAATAGAAACTGCTCCTTAAAAAACAGCATTATCAGACATAATGACTGATATTAGTGGCTGAAATATTTCTTTAAAAGATTTTTCAAAAATGCCTTATAGAATTTTTGAAAGCTAATAAAATAAAATAAAATAAAATAAAATAAAATAAAACAAAACAAAACAAAACAAAACTATCCATAGAAAATTGATTCTAAGGAAATTAACTCTAAAAAGAATATTTAAAAAAGAATGTAAAAATCACTTCTATAGAATAGATAGGCATAATGATTATAGCATGAAAATTAAAATGTACAGAAAAAATTAAAGATATAAGTAATTAAAGATGAAAGAAAAAGTTTCTACAAATCTGGGAGGGGTGACAGTATGGAACATAAGCAGTCTGAAAGAGAGAGGAGCAAAAAGGAAGAACAGCCTCCAAGAGGGAGTGATGATACTCAGGGCCAGCCAGAGAGGGGGAGCGATAAAGATAAGGAGCAACCTGCAAGAGGAAGTGATGAACCTTCAGAGCAGCCAGAGCAGGTTTCGATAGAAGAAAAAGAAGAACCTCCCGCTCGAGGGAGCGATCAGAAAGAAAAACATCCTCCAAGAGGGAGTGAAAATACTCAAGATCAACCTGGAAGAGGAATCGGGTGATCATTAAATACTGAATAAAACGAACCATAGAGAGAAAAAGGAAATCAAATTAAGATAAAATTAAATAAATCATTATATGGGCAGAATTAAAATCTAAATAAAATATCGATAGAACACATATGGCTAAACAAATTTTTAGTGGAGATAAAACAGAGTTAAAATTTAAAATTGAAACTAAGAAATTAAATTTACATACTCGGAATTAAGAAAATTTAAAAAATCAAATTGCGGGCGGCCATCCTACCCTAAAGGAGGGGGTATTCGAAGCCCCCTGCGCTCCCAATATAATGCTCCCAATGTAAAAAAGTTAAAAAGATCTAAATTAAGTTATATTCAATATAAAAATGAATTAGAGTTTGCTAATGCTTTTGGAGTATTGAAAAAACCACATATGATAAACTAATAGATAAAAAGCCTTAATTAGAAAAGAATTGAAGTGAGAGGTAAAAAGTTTTAGAGAGGGATTTTGCCTCTCACTTCTTTTTTGCTTTCTATTTTTTGCGAACTTGAAGTAAGGAATGGCGAACCTTACTTGCTAGCTCTTGGAACCTCTCCCAGAAGAAGCTGAGGAATGGCAAAAACCTCAATTAATTCTTCTGGATGGGGCATCCTTCTCTGGAGGGCAAGGTCGAGGAATGGCGAACCTCAATTCCCTGCTCTATTTTTCTGCTAAATGCTACTCATGAACCCCATTCAAAATTAGCATTTAGAACTACATGTTATAGAATAACAGTCATATATAAAACATAAATGGAAATGATTTTTGTTTATCTTGAATGTTATACAAGGGATTCAAAATTTTTAAGCTAATTATCGCTTCTGTATACTAAAGCTGCTTCCAAACATCGATTAAATTAGTTAAATTTATATATGTGCAGCTTTTTCCAATAAAAAAGCTTTGGGTTCAAAAAGAAAATACTTTATATTATAAAGTCAAATATTTTTGAGGCATTTTTCAAGTATTACTTAAAGCATATTGAAATTCTTATTTTTAAAATCTGAACCTATTAATTGGCTCTTGATTTATTAATCTCTCCTTTGTTAAATTTTTCATTTAATTGTAGTCTTTAAAACTTAATTTATTAAATCTTTAAACCTTAACTTTATTAGGGTCTTACAATATAAAAAATTTATTATTACTTAATCATTTATTATTAAAAGACTATTTCTTATCAAATTATTTATTATCAGTGATTTTATGCTTACTGTTTTGTCATATTATTTTACTCAATTATTTTGGATTATTTTACCCAATTCTTTTTTACCCTTAATTTTTTATAATCCCTTATTTTCAGTTTTGCTATGATTTTTCCTTATTTAAAAAGTTTAAAGTTGTATGTTCAAAAGCTGAAAATCAAAGCCTGGTTGAAATAGCTTTAAATCGTATTCCACCTAATACTTCAAAAATGTCTTATTTCCCAGAGATTGCGATTGTTCTCGCTCTTATAATACTTAATGGTATTTTCTCGATGTCAGAGTTTGCTTTAGTCTCGGCTAAGAAAACTCGACTAAGGCAATGGGCAGAAGAAGGAGACAAAAAAGCAGAAAGTGCCCTGAAGCTTGCCAGTGAACCTACTTCCTTTCTCTCGACAGTCCAGATAGGGATAACTCTTGTCGGAATCCTTGCAGGGGCCTTTGGAGGAGCTTCTGTAGCTGAAGGTCTTGCAGGCTACATCAGTTCTATCCCCGGCCTGGCTCGATACAGCTATGCACTGAGTATTACTCTTGTTGTACTCGTGATTACTTACCTCACTCTAATTTTTGGGGAACTCGTGCCAAAAAGACTTGCCTTAAATAACGCTGAGTCTATAGCAGCAAATCTTGCGAGGCCGATGCTTTACCTTTCAGCAATTGCAAGGCCCCTGGTGCTTATTCTCAGTTATTCTACAGAAACCGTGCTTAAAATTCTCAAGGTTCCTAAATTTGCAGGTCCTCCGGTAACTGAGGAGGAATTGAAAATGATGCTTGTAGAAGGAACTGAAGCTGGAGTCTTTGAGAAAGCAGAGCTTACGATGATAGAAGGTGTGCTCGAAATAGGAGAGCGTAGAGTAGATTCTCTAATGACCCATCATACTGAAATTATAGCGTTGGATCTTGATGATTCTCTTGAATTTAATCTTAAAAAGATAATTGAAAGTGGGAGATCTGCATTTCCTGTATATGAAGACGATCTGGATAATGTCATAGGCATGGTCTCAGTCAAAGACGTCCTGGCCCAGATAGTAGAAGGAGGCAGTATTGACCTCAAGACTTTAATCACAAGTCCTCTTTTTATACCTGAGGCCGTTACTGTTCTTAAACTTCTGGAGTCTTTCAAAGAAACAGGCGTTCAGGCAGCCCTGATAACGGATGAATATGGAAGTATTCAGGGAATCATTACCCTGCATGATGTCCTTGAAGCAATTGTAGGAGATGTCCGTTCCCTTGGAGAACCTGAAGAAGCCCAGGTTATACAGAGAGAGGACGGTTCCTGGCTAATTGATGGGGATACGCCTATTGAAAAAATAAAAGATATTTTAGTCATAGATTCTTTTCCTGGAGAAGAAAAAGGCTATTATAGGACTATTGCAGGTTTGATTATGTTTATTTTACAAAGAATCCCAAAAGTAGGAGACCATATTGAATACGGAGGATTTCGTTATGAAGTAATGGACATGGACGGCAACCGAATTGATAAAGTGCTGGCCATGGAAATCCCCCCAAAAACAGAAGAAGACTGAAAGGGCTTGAAAGAATCGGTTTATTAGGCAAGTTTTTCAATATAAATATATTTTAGTGAACATATTACATAATTTGGTAGAACAAATACTTCGAAATACATGGCTTTTTTAGTTTGTTTCCCAATTATGAGGATTAATATGTTTCGATATTCATTTTACATGGGCAGCCACTCCACCCTAAAGGATAAGATATTCTTGACCCTCTAAACTCCCTTGTGATGAAATAAAATACTATTGAAAATGTTGAGACTCCTAATGAAGATTTAATTAAAGGCCAAGGTAAGGAAAATTATTTTTAATACCTGATCTTGCCTGTTAATTTAAGAATAGTTTTCATTTTGTTTTTAGATTGCTTTTGAATTGATACAAAAAAGTTGGAACAAACGCCAAATCTAAAAGAAATTAATTTTTTGATTTAGAAGGGTTAAAGGAAGTAGGGGTAAATCCTGAATTTATAAAATTAAAACTTCCTGTTCCCTTTAAAGTCTGATATATTCTTGCACCTGGAAAAGCTACAAGGAGTGGTTAATGTCTATCCAGAGCTTATCTGGACCATTTTATTTCAATTTCAGAGTAACTTTCGCGGTGTCGCGGGTTCCGGCCTTGCATACTGCTGTATATTTAAAGCTGTCATACTTATTTGAGCATGCTACTGGCTTTACATAACAGAATTTACCATTACTTTGCATGTATACTTTACCACCCTTTGCAGTTTTTATATAACCGGTGGTAATAACTTTGGTTACGCCTTTATCATTGGACAGGACATTAAAGCAACTGGTCTTTTTACAGCTAACAGTAAATTTATCATCTCTTGCGTCGAATTTAGCTTTACTGCAAGCAGCAGCTCCTGTCATCGACATGACAAAGAAAACTAATGTAAAAATGCATATAGTCTTTAACAAAGTCTTTTGCATAATAGATCCTCCTTTTAGTTAATCACAACATTATTACGTCAACACTAATTTTTGTAAATTAGATTTAAAACGCAATTTAAATCCAATTTTGAGTTATTGAACCTTAATTTTGAGATTTTAGAAATTTTTACTCCTAAAGGATTTATGTAGCAACCATCATGCTCGGTCTGTTGGCTATAACTTTAGCTTAGCGCTTTGCCATTACAGTCGTTCTGGTTCAGGGGTTTCATAGTCTCTTTTAAATTGAATCAATCGCAGGTATTTTTATTTCTTAATTCATTTTCTGGCGGGATCTACAGTACTTTTGCCGCAGCAGTTCTTCTTAGAATCTTTTAGGTAATAATTTCCCGGTTTAACGATCATTCATTACCAAAACTGTAGAACTTCTTGCAGGTAGCAAAGTCAGCAAAATTAGACTAACAGAAACAGGTAATCTAATTTTCAAAATTGATTTTTTGCTCTTTCTGTTAATACTCATTTTGTCCTCTATTAGCTACTTTCATACGAGAATACCCGTAATCAAAAACTCACAGGTAAAATTATCATATAAACATACTTATTTTTAAGGAAGTTTATAAAATTAGAAAAAAAGAATTAAAACTTTATGAAGCTTTATTTTTGTATCTGAAACCTTATATTATAGCAAATTTCTCCAATTATTTTTATCAACAGTTGAATTTCAAATGTAAGACTGTTTTAGAAAAGATATCAGAAAATTTAATATATCATTCCTTATTTTTTGGTTTAGTTACTCTACATATCTTTTTGTAGAGAATCTAACTAATTAAGATCTTATATTTCTTAAATGGGTTATATCTACTCTATATTTAAAGAAAAAAGTCTTCTAAGTATGCAGTTATTTATTGTGTGCAATTTTCTGAAGGCTGAATGAATAATTTTATACTTAAATTAACAAATTCGCGATATTATCGTTAATTTCAATTTTGTACCTCTTAAATCCACTGCTATTGTTTCAGGTTCCGAATTACCTTTTGTTAATATAACTTTCGAAAGAGAATCAAGAATTATTTTGGCTGCAGTCTGCACTGTTGCCGCAATTTTATATAAAGGTAAAAGCTAAATTCAAAAAACTCAGATTTATTTGAAAAGGAAAAACATGGGTTATAAATAAATTAAAAAAATTAAATAATTAAATTAAAAAAGAATTAAATTAAAAAAAGTAAATAAATAATAAAATAATTAAATTAAAAAATAAATAAGCTAAAACTAAATAAGCTAAAAATAAATATTCAAAATATAAGAAAATGGTTTCGAATGAAACTTAATCCCTTAATTTTTTAAATATTTTTGAGTTTCCATTTGATTAGTATATATCAATTTTTATTTGGTGTTTCCTGCACATGCTCTACAATCCAATTTCCTATTATATTCAGGGCATCCGGGGAAATTGTTTCTTCAATTTTTGCATATTCGGATGGAGACCCTGTTTCTGCGGTCTGGAATAAATGGTTGAGGCCTGGTAACTCTTTAATAGTATGGTCTTGATTGCCTCCTGCCCTGAGAGCCTCTTCTATAGCGCGGAGGTTTTCTTCAGGAGGAACCTGGAGGTCTTTTTCACCATTTATTGCAAGTACAGGGCATTTAACCTTCATAAGGTTTAGCCTGGGGTCATATGTTAGGAAAAAGCGCATCCAGGGCGAGGTGAGTCCTGCTACCTGAGCATCAATGGCAGCTTCAGAGTAACCTGAATTTGTTCTTTCCTCTTCGCTCAGATTTTCTAGCTCTGACCTTAGAATAATTCTGAGCTTTTCCTCAGCAAGAGTGGAATTCTCTTCCTCTTTTACTATAGAAAACATTCTTCTCATCAGAGCTTCATTTTTAGCTGTAGACTCATTACTTGCTCCTTCAGCTCTGGCAATAAGGGCACTTTGCCTGTACAGGAGCTCTTCTCCTACAATGCCCGGAGCTGCCATCAATACAATGAATGCAATATCACGGGACTCGGCAGCTATCATGGGGGCAATTATTCCTCCTTCGCTGTGTCCCAGAAGTCCAATTTTGCTTGAGTCTATCTCTTCCCGTGTTTTCAAATATTCTACGCCTGAAAGAACGTCAGATGCAAAATCTTCACTTGTCGCCTCTGAGAAGTTTCCTGTTGAGTTCCCCACTCCTCTATCGTCTACTCTAAGTACGGCAATTCCGCGGCGAGTAAGGTAGTCGGAAAGTACCAGAAAAGGACGATGTCCAAGGACGCCTTCGTCCCGGTTTTGCGGCCCTGAACCTGAAATTAGTATAACTGCAGGGAAAGGTCCTTCTGTCTCAGGGAAAGTTAAGGTTCCTGCAAGCTTCACGCCTGCTTCTTTATTCTCATAAGTAACTTCTTCTTCAATATAAGGATAGGGCTTTACAGGATCCTGCTTTTTACTAACGTCCGGGGCTTTTTCAGTCCTCCTGAGTATAAGGGGAAAAGAGGTCCCTGCCTGTTTCCATTCTCCTTCGATAGTTTCATTATCTTCTTTTAGTACTCCTTCATAAGTTCCTTTAATAGATTTAATTTCAAGTTTTAAATTTCTGTTTTCATACTCAACAGTATCAATATGTATGCCCCCTGCTCCCTGGTCAGGACTATCCATAGTAGCATTAATAGTCCCATCCGGATTGGCAGAGAGCTTAAATAACAGCCTGAGCTCCATTCCGCCAGGAACTGTGAGATTTCCTATCCAGAGGCCTTCTACATCCTTAAAATCAGAAGGTTTTTCATTACTTATATTATTTGTATTGGTACTATCCAGTTCTGAGCTGTTTTGCTGGGTTTCATCTGATTGGGAACTGCATCCAAGCCCTGCTATAGTAACACTCAGTAAAAGTATACATATGAGAAATCTGTTCTTCATCAAAACTCCTACTTTTAAATTTCTTTCCTTGCTTTTATTTATTGCTAATTTTAGTGTTTGTAACATAAACACTCTTTTTAATATATAATCTCAAAACTTTTCTCTCTGTGGAACATTTTTAAGTTATTCAGTCGGGATATAGTTCAGAATTCAGGTTTTAAATATTTTGGTTACTGTATTTTCTTTCTGAATTGTTTTTGCCAATAGCATCCGTATTTGTGTTTCCCTATCAGACCAGGATTAGAATCTTAAATTGTAATACCTGAGATTATAAACAATCCTGTTCAAAAGAATTTTTAAATTAAAATTATTCTTACATTATCTATACATTATACAAGTCCGGTAATTTCTTAAATAAGAAAAGCTTTTTACTCGAGCTATGTAGAAAACGAATAAACATGCGCATCTAGCAATTTTGACTGGTTGCATCCTGTATGGAACAACAGGATTTTTCCTATCTCTTATTCAGAATATGCCTTTAACTTCCATCATATTTTATAGATTATTTTTCGGGCTCTGTCTGATTTTTATTTTTCTTTTATTTACCAAAAGGCTTGGAGATTTAAAGCCTGGAAAAAGAAAAGGTCTTCTCTTCTTACAGGGGGTCTTTACTGCAATTAACATGTTCTTTTATTTCTTTTGTGTAAAAAATACCTGTTTTTCAGTGGCCATTTTGCTTGAATATACAGCGCCTATTTACGTAATGTTAGCTTCCCCTTTAATTTTAAAAGAAAAGGCTGGAAAAGAAAGTATACTGGCCCTCTTCCTTGCAATTTCAGGAGTCTTCCTTGTTATAAACCCTACCGGAGGGCTTGGAGATTTTAAATATTCAGGGAATTATTTTTCAGGTATTTTATCCGGACTTTTTGCAGGAATATTTCTCGCAATTATCATTATGAACATTAAAATTCTCAAAAGGAATTATACGGAACTTTCAATCGCTTTCTGGGGTACTGCAATTAGCTGTCTCCTTACAATTCCCTTTGCTTTCGGGACTTCTTTTTCAGCTCTATCTCTCAACTTATTTGCGCTATTAGCTTTTGGAGTTGTATCAGTCGGATTTGGAGGAATACTCAATATAATTGGTTTTGCAAACCTGAAATCCCAAACAGGAAGTTTACTTTCTCTTATCGAACCTGTTGCAGGGGTTTTTATTGACCTTGTTTTTCTTGGAGTCGCACTGTCAAGAAATGTCCTTGCAGGCTGCGTTTTAATCCTGACCGCAGCCCTGATAGTAAGTTATTTTGATGCTTCAAAATCTGCTATAAAAAATATGGGTTTTGTTGATTTTATTGAAACAATTAAAGCTTACTGGTATCTTAAGATCAACAGGAAATCTTATAGATAAACCTGAAAAATTAAACCAAAAATTAAAGCTCCACATTTAAAGAATCTGAAAAATAAAAAAATTGAAGGATATATCTTTACTGGGATCTATAAATTTATTGCAGTTTTAGAGCTTCGTAATCATTTTGAAGCTCATAATACTTTATAATATTTTTAAATTGGTACTTTTAAAGGCCCAAAATTCGAAGTAGTTGAAGGACAATTCAAAGATAATTGAAAGGAAGCTTAAGAAATAATAAATAAAATTAAAAAAAATGAAAGGAAAGTTATCTTCTAAGGATCATTGTTCTGAGGCGATCAGCAGCACTTGCTGACTTATCAGCAATGCCTCCGATTCTTTCCACAAGACCCATTAGATGACAGACCCCTGCACCACCTATAGCATCCTCGTGCTCGAAAATCCTTTTTAGGAGTGCTGTCTCAAGCACATCGACATCATGTTCGAGTTTTTCAACTTCAGGAATTATGGTGAGGGTTTCTTTAATCTCTTCTTTGCTAAAAGAAGTTACAAGCAGCTTATAAATCTCACCAGCAAGCTCATCATACATTTTTGCAGTTTTCAGGGAAGCAGTCATTAGTTCTAAAAATCCCGCTTTTATTTCCGCAGGAAGTGCTTTCCCTGGCCTCAGGGTCATCCAGTAGGCTGAAGCCTGAGCATAGTCGGCAATAGAATCCTGCTGCTTAAGAAAAGATAAAAGATCTTTTTTGTCTACCGGAAGCCTGATTGAAGCAGGAATTCCTGCTCTTATTTTCTGTTTGAGTTTATCAGCATCGTGTTCTAACAAATCAATTTCGTTCGTTCTTTCCTCTAAAAGAGTCTCATTTCCTGCGAAGTAAGCTTCCATAGCCTCAGCCAGTTTTTCAACTGCAAGCACTCCTTTTTTGGCATGGATTTCCAGATGGATGAAAGGAGATTCAGCTACTACATCAAGGACAGAACGAATATAATCTTTCATAGAAACATCACCTCAAGCCCCACAAAGATCAATGCCGATGTAAGGGCAGCTATAGGAACTGTTAGTATCCAGGAAGAAACAATCCTCCAGATTACCCCCAAATCAACGGCTGCTATCCCTCCTGCAAGTCCTACCCCTATAACCGAACCGACCAGTGTATGCGTGGTCGAAATAGGGAGGGAACTGTAACTATGAAGCAGCACCACTGAAGCCGTTGCAAATTCTGCAGAAAAACCCCGAGTTGGGGTAAGCTCTGTAATCCTGGAACCGATGGTCTCAACCACTTTGTAACCCCAGGTTGCCATTCCTATTACCATTCCAAAACCTCCCATAATAAGAATCCAGATAGGAATTTCGGTTCCCATTACTCCCATAACCTTTAATGCAGCAGCCAGGGGCCCTACAGCATTTGCGACGTCATTTGATCCATGGGCAAATGCCATATAACACGCTGTTATGAGCTGCAGGGATATGAATTTTTTCTCGATGACAGGAAGATCGGTAGCCCTATGAAGAAATAGCTTCCTTATTATTGAAAATGTGATATAAGCAACAACAGCTCCAAGTACCGGGGATATAATCCAGCTAGCAACGATTTTTGCCATTTCACCCCAGTGAATCTCGGAAAAGGTGATAATTCCGTTATAAACTACAATTAAACCAAAACCAAGTACTGAACCGACGATTGAATGGCTCGTTGAAACCGGCAGATTATAGAAGGTTGTAAGGGTTACCCAGAAGCCTGCTGCAAGAATAGCAGCAAGCATCCCATAGGCTACAATATCGGGATGAACTGTTGCTATTTTATCGATAGGCACAATTCCCTTTGCAATTGTAGAGGTTACGCGTTCTCCGAAGAATACTGCTCCCAGAAATTCAAAGATAGCCGCGATAACAATTACTTTCTTAATTGTTAATGCGCCCGTACCTACTGAAGTTCCCATAGCATTTGCAAGGTCATTTGCGCCTATATTCCAGGCCATGTAAAGACCAGCTAAAACAAGCGCTATAACAAGTAAATCCATTTTTCTTACTCCAGAATCAAAACATAAAGATTAAAACTATTACAGTTCAAATTCTTTCAACTCTGACTATCTCTCGTCCTAACTGGACTTTTATCAAATTCAATTTAAAACGTCTTTAATAATTTTGAAACTAATTTATATATAATTGTAAATTATGGATAATTATGAGTGTAGGGTAATTGTGGATTAGAGTGTATGGTATTTGAGATAATTTCATTATATTTTATAGTTTCCATATATTTGAAGGGAGTCTATATACTCTATAGTTCTATATATGACTATTTTTTTTATGTTTTACATTTTTTATCTATTCTCTTTGGTGCAAAAAAAGTCTGAAATCGCAGATTTTATTTTCATCTTAGAGCAGAATATGTAATTTTAAGAATTATTCTGCGTCATCTAACTTTTGCTTAATTTCTGATTTTTTCCGGCTGATAAGAAAGAAAAATTGGTGAAATAAAGGATTATTAAGTGGGGAACAAAGGATTATTTTATCCAGTAAAATAACGCAAAGTTTTTATTTAGTTGTCTTATTTTCCAGAAATCTCTGAAAAGTTCCGAAAAAATTCAGGAAATTTTTAGAATTTCTTAATTTCTTAAATTTTAAATCAATCAAAATCATGATTTTTAAGTTCTTTTTCCAGGATTTTTTCCCTTAATAAATCAAGTACTTCCTCATCTGAGACATCATACCATTTTTCATAGGCGTCAGCAACAGCTCTAAAGTTTGCAGGAATTTCAAGTACTATTAGCTCATCAACTCTTTTCCGGATCTCTTCAGCAACCTCCCTGCCAGCTACAGGAACTGCAACCACAATTCTTTTAGCCTTTCGCTTTTTGCAGAGTTCTATTGCAGCTCGCATTGTAGAACCCATCGCAATGCCGTCATCTATGAGAATTACCGTCCTCCCTGAAATTTCAGGGAGAGGATTTCCTCCTCTAAGGGCTTTTACTCTTCTTTCTATTTCGGCGATTTGCTGGTTTTCAATCTGCTTGAGCGTTTTTCCTGAAAGCCAGTATCTGGCATTTTCAAAAATAAAAGTACTTCCATCTTCGGCTATTGCTCCAAACCCTGCTTCAGGGTTGTCCGGAAAAGGCAATTTCCTTGCAATAAGAAGGGAAAAATCCGCACTCAAATTTTTCGCAACCTGGAGGCCCACTTCTACTCCCCCTCGTGGAATTGCGAGAATAAGTGGATTTTCCCTTCGGTATTTTTCAAGAGCTATTGAAAGTTTTTCTCCCGCATCTTTACGATTTTTGAACATATTGTCACCTTAAATTCAAATATTACCCCTCTTTTAGTTAAATTTAAAGTCTTGAATTAAATCAAAATAACTTCCTTGATTTTCTATAAACCTCAACTGAAGTTCCTGATGGAAGTGTTGTTCCTGGTAAGCAAAGTTCAAGAACTTTTTTTGCAATATCTTCAGGTTTCAGAACTGGCTCATCCGAATAGAGCGAACGATACATGCCAGTATCGACTCCCCCCGGACATACTGCATAAACCCTGAGCCTGCTTCCTGCTTCGAGAGCAAGGGCTTCAGTAAGTCCGATTACCGCAAATTTTGAGGCACAATAGATAGAGAGCTCAGGAATCCCGCTTTTCCCTGCCCCTGATGAAAGATTTACAATCGTGCCCCTTCTCTTAAACAAATATGGAAGAGCATATTTTGTGCATAAAAACATGCCTTTAACATTCGTGTCCATTATCTGGTCATACTCTTCTACAGCAGTATCAATGAGATATTTCCGATAAGCAACCCCTGCATTATTTACGAGAATATCGATTCTTCCAAAAGCATCCACTGCCTTTGAGACCATATTTATGACCTGTTTTTCCTCCCGAATATCCGTACTTAAGGCAAGAGCCTGCCTGTTCTCAGCTTCTACCATACGAGCCGTTTCCTGGATTTCTTTTTCTGTCCTTGCAGTAATCACAATGTTAGCTCCTTCTCGAGCAAGCTCAAGACAGATCGCTCTCCCGATACCCCGGCCCCCTCCTGTTACAATTGCTGTTTGACCTTTCAGTCTCATATCAGTCATTCTTTTTCTTTGCCTTATTAATTATCCATCAGAATAAAGGATATATTTTTGGAAGCAATGTTTCTAAGGATCTATGTTTCTGAAAAAATCGTTTTAATATCTTATTTAAAAATCTAAGCTCTAATCTATTTTCTTAATTTAAATAAATTCTAAAATCTGGATCTCAAGTGTAAAAAAGTATAAAAACAGGCTATAAAATAAATTATGAATTATTATACGTGTTTCCAGGAAAGAAGGCGTGTAAAATAAGAAGATTAAATAAAGTGAATATAAATATGAGTTGCAGTTTTTTATCTTTATTGTTTGAATTCGGGTTATTAAAATTTTAAAAAACTGAACAAAAGTAAAAGAAGAGACTTTCATTCAAGATATTCCCTGTCTATATAACAATATTTCCATCTTTCTCCAGGCTGAAAAGATTGAATAATCGGGTGAGATGTTTCTTTATAATGTCTTGATGCATGCTTGTTCTTTGACTGATTGCAGCACCCAACATGCCCGCAGGTCAAACATATCCTTAAATGTACCCAGGTATCTCCCATTTTCATACATTCTTCACACCCTTTTGAGCCTGGTATCACTTCTTTTATTTCTATCATATTTCTATGTGTGCATCCGATAATTTTTCCCCCTTTATGAAATTTTTTAAAACTTATCTTAATTATTAAATTAAATTCCTGTAAAATTTAAGCTTGCATTCTCTATTTTGAGATAATACGCCCTGCATTTCTTTGATAAACATTTCTGTATTTTCTTTTTTTGGTTCTGCGCATGAATTGTAACGATGCAACCTTCATTTTCCTTATCGCAATTTTTGAACCCCAGATTTTTCAGAGACAGGAGAATTCTATATAAATACCAATTTTATTTCTTTACAGTCATTTTATTCCCATATCATAAAAGAATATGCCACACATTTTAGCAGGATTAAAAGAACTAATCTAACATATACTAACATATAAAATAAAATTAATAAAAAGATTCATAATTAAGGACAACTTATTATATATTGCCATTCGAACGAAGACAAATCGACTCCAAGGAAGGGTTAACTACCCTTCCCCCTGTATTAATTTTTCAGGCTAATAATAGTATAGGATTCAAAGTTTTACTTATTTTAAGCAGTCTCATTTTATGAATTATACTTATTTATCTACTTCTTTTATATTGTTGCCACACTTGCTTATTTTATTAAATTATTTTTTACAAAGTAATTCTATTTCAGTAAGTTCTGCTTTAATAACCTTAATTTAAGTTACAGTTACTTTGGTAAATCTCCATCTTGCAATAAAGAACATTATCCCCGCAAAAATAAGTAAAGCCAGAAAGGAAACAAGAATCTCGTATTGAGAATAAGTATAGCGGATTCCTATTGAGGAAAAGTCGCTGCCTATTGCAAAATATCTTATCCCTGTAACAAGGTGAGTGAGCGGATTAATTGTTGAAAGGGCTCTTAAGAAGGGAGGAAATGAGCTTGAAGGGTAAAGGGCATTACTTGTGAAAAAGAAAGGCATTGTAAGCAGAGTTATTACTGCCTGCATACCTTCTGGACTCTCCATTGTTATTGCTATTGCAGCCGAAAGGAAAAGAAATCCAAGCGAAAATGCGGCTATGAATAGTAAAATTCCAAGTATTGAAACAAGAATTTGCAGAAATGAATATCCTTCAAAAAATTCTACTCCAAGCAAAAGTCCGAAAAGCATAATCACTCCCGCCTGGATAAAGGACTTGGTTACGGCTGAAAGGCCTATCCCTATTATGATATGGACTCTTGGCAAAGGGCTTGAAAGGGTCTCCCGCATAAGCCCCCAATTTTTGTCAAAAAGGAGAATCGTCCCAGCAAAAAGGCTAGTAAAAAGCGTGGTCATTGCTATAACGCCTGCCCCTATAAAAGTTAGATAGCCTACAGTTCTAACTCCAGGAATCTCAGGCATGGTTGCAGTGAGCCTGTTAAAATTATTTGACATTGCAATCCCGAAAAATGCCAGCCACAGCGCAGGCTGCACAAGGGACGCAAAGAGGAGGGTCTTAAATCTCAAAAATCTCAACATATCGCGCCAGTATATTGTAAGAAAGCCTGTACGCACGTTATCGTCCCCCTGTTCGAAGGGATATAGGGGCCCCTTTTTCCCCGCGGTCTCTAAGCTCCCTGCCGGTATAATGGACAAAAACATCGTCCATTGAAGGCTTTTTCAGGTTTACGGCTTTAATTTTAATCCCTCCACTTCGGAGTTTATCCATAATCTCGGGAAGGAGATATGTGCCGTCCACATTTACCATGATTACGATTCCTTTTGATTTCTCCCTGGTTCCTTTTACACTTTCAATATCCTTCAGCATGTTTGAAGCCAGTTTATTATCGCTGGTCTCAAGATAAATCAGATCCTCTCCAAGGGCATTTTTCAATTCCCAGGACTTATCGGTAACAATGATTTTCCCGTGGTCTATGATGCTGATCCTGTCGCTCAACTGGTCGGCTTCATCCATATAATGGGTTGTAAGAAAAATTGTTGTGCCTTGCCGGTTTATATCCCTGACATAATCCCAGATCCTTAT
>JBNAKO010000264.1:0-14068 GCA_049706495.1 Methanosarcina sp.
AAAACCCATTTTTACCTATTAATTCTAATTTCTCAAAATTACTTATGTTATCAGGAGCACAGTTGATAATCTGGAACACAGGATTAAGAGCAATAATTTTGAGTTTTGGGATGGGCTCATAATAAAATTAAGAATAAAATAAAGCAATATCTAAGAATTAAATTAAAAATAATCTACAATTAAATTTTAAATAACTACCAGGCAATAAATAACATCTAACTAGCATAGATTAACCAATTTTTGGTGGGTATGAAATTTCTTTTATTTTGATATATTTTGGACATATTAATATTTTTATGAGGTAACATATAGTTAGTAATGACAACAATTAATTTAAAAATTAATTTTAAAAATTTATAGTCTTGAACACAACTATTTACACTTGGGTCCTAATAACGAAATAAAAACACGGTATTTCGGGTTAGAAATAAATCAGTTCAATTTCAAGTGTAATTATTTGCGTAAATAAATATAGTTAAAATTCTGGAATATTTTATAGCATACTAACTTTGAGGGGAAAAGATGGAAAATTATGACCTGATAGTGATTGGCACGGGCTCTGGAATGAATTATATAAATCCTCTTATTAATTCGAACCCGGAAATAAAAATTGCAGTCATAGATAAAGATGAACCTGGAGGCATCTGTCTTACCAGGGGCTGCATTCCTTCAAAACTTTTGCTCTATCCTGCAGAACTTGTAAGGGAGGTAAAAAAGGCTTCTGATTTTGGAATCGAAGTTGAAATTAAAGCTATCGACTTTTTTGGGATTATGGAAGGAATGCGAAAGAAAACAGGAGAAGATATAGAAATGATCCGGGAAGGGTTAACCGATAATCCTTATCTTGATTATTACAATGAAATTGCAGAGTTTATTTCCCCATACACCCTGAAAGTCGGCGAAAAAACCCTTCATTCAGATATCATTTTTCTATGCACAGGCTCAAAACCCGCTGTTCCGCCTGTTAAAGGGCTTGAAGAGGCCGGATACCTGACCAGTGATACTGTACTTAAGTTAAAAGAATGCCCGGGCACACTTGCCATTCTTGGGGGAAGTTATATTGCAGCTGAGTACGGCCATTTTTTCTCTGCAATGGGAGCCGAGGTTACGGTTATTGGAAGAAATTCCCGTTTTTTGCCTCAGGAAGAGCCCGAAATTTCGGTGCTGGCCAAGCTAAAGATGTCAGAATACATGAAAATTCTTACAGATTATGAAGCCTTAGAAGTCATAAAAGAGAAAAATGGAAAGAAAACCGTAGTAGCAAAAGAAAAAAACACAGGAGAAGAAGTAAGAATTACTGTTGACGAAATCCTTGTGGCAACAGGCAGAGTGCCCAACACCGATATTCTCCACCCCGAAAAAGCCGGGATTAAAACTGATGTACAGGGCTGGATTTTAGTAGATGAATATCTTGAAACTTCCGAGCCGAATATCTGGGCTTTTGGGGATGCAAATGGCAAATACCTGCTCAAACATGTAGGAAATTATGAATCAGGCATAGTCTACCTTAATGCGTTTATGAAAGAAAAAGTTAAAGCCGATTATCATGCTGTCCCACACGCGGTTTTTTCTCACCCTGAAATTGCGGGGGTCGGAATGGGAGAAGAAGAAGCTATAAAAGAGTATGGAGAAGATAGAATTGTTATAGGTTTCAAACTCTTTGAAGATACGGCAAAAGGCGCGGCAATGAAATTACAGGATTATTTTATAAAAGTAATTCTGGATTCCGAAGAAGGAAAAATCCTTGGAGCGCATATCATAGGCCCTCAGGCTTCAGTCCTTATACATGAGATAATTCCTTTAATGTATACGGAATCAGGCAGTGCTGATCCAATGGTTCACTGCATTGATATCCATCCTTCTCTAAATGAAGTTGTAAAAAGAGCTTTTTATTCAAGATTCTCTGTTGAGCATTATCACCATATTCTAAAACATCTGGGACTTGAAGACTGAAGTTTTAAGGAAACAAACTCCTCACGTTTTCTTTCTTTTTCCTTTCCCTTTTCTGCTTTTTATTCATTTTTCTTTTTACTCTCTTTTTATTTTTTTACCTTTTACTTTTTACCTTTTACCTTTTGCCTTTTACTTCTTACTTTTTTTCCTCCTAATTTCTCCTTTTTCTTGATTATTGTCCTATTCATCTGGCTATCTTCATTTCTTCAAATCGACTTATTTCTATTAGTTTTTGCCACTATTTTTTAGATTATTTTTTAGATTATCTTTTTTTAATAAGATCAAAAACCCATCTACTGATCCCTGGCGCAACATTCCCGCAGCGCTTATAGAACTCTACTATAAAGCCCTTTTTCTTGTATTTTTCAATAAGCTCTGGAATTTGGGACTCGGCTTTGAAAGTATAGAAATGAATATATCCCTCTTTTCTTACCAGCCTGGAAACTTCATCAAGGAAATGATCCATGCCGTAAGGAGTTGGAACAATGGCTCTATCAAATCCATTTTGTGGTATTTTAAGTTTAAAGGCTTCCGAATTTATGACGGATTCTGCGCAAATAGGCATGTTAATAGAAGGATTCATAGAAAGGGCACTATTTTCATCTTTACGGGCTGCTTGTTGAGAGCTATCTGTAGAAGGAAGAAACGGAACTCTATTCCGGCAAAATTTTTCGAAATCAGCCTGTAAAACCGTTATCTTATCTTCAAGTCTATTGATTTTAATGTTTTCCTTCAGACAGGTACACGCCTCAGGATTTATTTCGACAGCATACACATGTGCGCCTTTACCAGCTGCGGGAAGTACAAACGGGCCAACTCCTGCAAACGGGATTATAATATATTCATCCTGAATAACTTTTGAGGCTACTCGTTTTCTTTCCGAATAGAGCCGCGGATTAAAAAAAACTTTTTTTACATCTACTTTGTAAATATAACCATTTTCTCTGTGAACAGTCTCTGTGGATTTTCCAAGCAGAAGTTCAAAATCAGCAGTCCTGTGCTCTCCTTCAAGTTTGCTTATTTTATTGAGCACAGCTTTTGTATTCCCTCTCATGGAGAAAAGTTTTGAAGCAATAATTTCTTTATAAGCTGCAAGTTCAGAGGGAATAGAGATTACTGCTACATCTCCTACATAATCAAAACGTTTTGGAATCATATGAATAAGAGAATCCTCAATTGACCCTTTCATTCCGTCTCTCAAACTTTTTCTATTTCGAAAACTCATCTGCTATACCCTGGCCTGTCAGGAACTAAACTTTAGTTATAATCTCTATATTTAAGGTTTTACTTCATTTTTGCTTTAAAGACTTATTTTTATTTTAAAATTTTATTTTGGCTCTCAGAATTTATTTTCAACTTTGGCCTCCAATTTACTTTTGTCTGCTGTATACTTTGTTATGCATGAGCACAAAATGAAAACTGATCTCTTCCAGGCGCACAGGAAACTGTAAGTCCCATTTTATAAAATAAAATATAAGACATTAAACAAATTACATATTTAATAAAAACTCTCGATTGAAAGAAAAAGATTATTTTACGTTTAATTACTTTCCTTTTATACTTTACCATATATTTTTAACTTGAATTCTGGCATTGGAACGGATGTGAGGTAGATGAAAATAAAGGCAGATGAAGTAGAATTATATTATGAGGAATATGGGAAAGGCGACCCTATAATTTTTGTACACGGCTGGATGGAAGATCATTCTACATGGTACTCGCAGGTAGTACATTTTTCCAAAACCCACAGAGTAATTCTATACGATCAGCGGGGACACGGCAGATCAGATAAACCTCAAAGAGGCTATTCAGTTCAAACTCTGTCAAATGATTTATATTCATTTACACAAAAACTTAATATCAAGCAATTTACGCTTGTGGGCCATTCTATGGGAGGTATGGTTGCGATAACTTATACCCTTGATCATTCTGAAAAAGTGTCTAAGTTGGTGCTTATTGGCACAGGAGCAAAGTCTCCTATTGCGTTGCGCACTATGTTATGGGTCATGCTGCACACGCTTCCTTACAAAGTATTTGCTGAAGGCTCTGCGGATTTTAAACATTGCAATCCCTCAGAGCAGATAAAGAAAGAAGCCATAGACAGGGCCTTAAGAGTCCCAAAATATGCAGCTTATGAATGCTTTAAAGAATTCGGAATGAAATTTGATATTCGAGACAGGATTTCAGGCATAAAAGTTCCAACCCTCATAACCGTTGGCAATAAAGATACCTTAATGCCTGTCAAAATGAGCAAGTTTTTGAATAAACAAATAAAGGGCTCAAAGTTAGAGATAATACCTGACAGTAAACATATGCCTATGATCGACAATGTTGAGAAAGTGAATAAAATGATTGATGATTTTATTAAATGAGCTATAAATAATAAGAAAATTAAGAAATGAAATTTGAATTAAAAGTTTAAATCAAAGTTCTGGTTTTCCATGGTATGTTTCTCATGAGAATTATTATAGAAACTCCAAAATACAGTTTCTGGAAATACTGTAAAACAGAAAAAGGATATGAGAAGACTTTCTTTTCTCCTTTACCAACGATTTTTAATTACGGCTTTGTAGAAGGCACGAAAAGTGCTGATGGGATGGAAGAGGACGTAGTTATACTCGGGCCCCGCCTGCCAAAAGGAACTATCCTTGAAAGAGAAAAATTTGATGGGGTAATCAAATTCCTGGATGATTCTGTTCAGGACGACAAACAACTGGTATATATCAGCGGTTTCTATTCTACTTTTTTACTTGCGAATTACTTCAGGCTTTATGCTCTTTTCAAAGTTTTTCTTTATGCCCTTTTTGAAAGAAAAATCGCAGAATGCAGGTATGAAGGGATTATTTTTTCAAAAAATTTCGTAATCACTCAGAAATCATAAATACGTAACATTAATACGTAAGTATTATAAATGAGGACAATAATAAAATTTAATAACCATCTGTGTAGGGGAGGATGGTTATTTCAAACCAGATATTTTTAAACCCGGCAATTCAAATCCGGGAGTGAAATCCAAATTTTATATTTTGAAAATGTACTTGGAAGAGTGGGCATGAAGAAAATATACGGAGTTTTATGTGTTTTTATAGTCTTATTTTCAACGGCTGTGAGTGTGAATGCTTCAGAACAGAAGAATGTTGAAAAAGAAGACAGTATGTCTGCATCTGCAGAATGGGTCAAAACAACAGGAGATAAAACCATAACTTATCTTCTAACTGCAACAGAAACAGGGAGTGAGCAGGATAAGATTTCTCTCATGATTTATACAGACGGACCTGAATATTTTGCAGGAAAGTCAGGCCAGGTGCAGGTAAAAGATAGTGCTTTCAAAATAGATGCAAAACTTAATTCTGCAAGCCTCTCACAGGTTAAAGTTAAGGTTTCTGACTCATGCACAGGAAAAGAAGAAATAATTACCGTCAGTGCTAATTGGAAAGGAAAAGGGGAATTTACAAAGGGAAATTATCAAACCTTTATAAATGACGGGAAAATTACAAAGTCCAGCGGGACTTTACTCTCGAGAGAGGCTATTGCTACCGGTTCAATCAATGGAAAGAAATTGGGAACAAGCTATTTTGCGGGTATGGAAAAACTAAGCGGGAAAACCGAGAAGCAGTAAACTCAAAAAATAATTTTCTTATTTTTTAATGCAATAATATGTTACATGAAGAAAATATCTTCATATTTCTTTTCTATTTCCAGTCCTTTTGAGAATATTTGGAATTGATCAAGCAGATTCTTAAAAAATTATCGTTATTTCTGAGAGATATCACAGATCTAAAATATCACAGATCTAAAAAAATCCTGAGAAATTCCTTAAAAATTAGTATAAGTAGTTTGGATATTATATTAGAGTTTATCAGAATATTACATCAGAATATTATATTTTAGTTTTTTATTTTTGCAGTCTGAATACTTTTTATTTAACATTTTTATTATTTTTAAAAAAATATCTGAATTATAAATTGATCTCACAAAAATATAAAATATTCACGAAATTAAGAGGATGAAAGTTTAAAGTGCAAGATGCGGCTTGACTTTTAGAAAACTACTAATAATTTAAAGAAGCTTAAAAAAATGGTGCTTTAAATATGCCTTTTCATGTAATGCTGATCCCGACCCTTGGTTGCCCTGCTAACTGCAGTTATTGCTGGAGTTCCGAAGAAAAATCCCCTATAATGAGTCTCGAAACTATAAAAGAAGTTGTAGAATGGCTTAAAGGCTTCAGAGGAGATGCAGTTACCTTTACTTTTCATGGGGGAGAGCCTCTTCTGGCAGGGGCGGAGTTTTACAGGCAGGCATTACCATTAATTACAGAAGGTTTAAGCCCCAGAAAAATAGCTTTTGCCATACAGACAAACCTCTGGAAGCTTACACCCGAGATAGCCGAGATCTTTGCGGAATATCAGATTCCCATAGGTTCAAGTCTGGACGGCCCACAGGAACTTAATGACCTGCAGAGGGGGAAGGGCTATTATGAAAAAACCATGAAAGGCTATGAAATCGCCAGAGCACATGGGCTTGATGTAAGGTTTATTACTACATTTACTTCTTATTCCGTAAAATACAGAGAAGATATTTTCAATTTCTATCTTGAAAAAGGCTTAACTTTAAAGCTCCACCCCTGCCTGCCCTCAATAAAAGGAGAAAATCCGGAAAAATGGACTCTTTCTCCTGAAGAATACGGGGAACTTTTAGTTTACCTGCTGGATAAATATCTCGAAAATATGGGCAGGATTGAGGTCATGAATATAGACCACCTTTGCAAATGTGTATTTACGGGCAGAGGCACGGTTTGTACCTATGTTGACTGTATGGGAGATACCTTTGCAGTAGGACCGGATGGAGGTATATACCCATGCTATCGTTTTGTAGGCATGCCTGAATATGTTATGGGAAATGTTTATGATCACCCGACTATGGCAGACCTGGCCCAATCCGAAGCCTGGAAACTAATGTTCCGGTTTAAAGAATATGTGGATGAGGCATGTGGGAAATGTGCCCACATTAAGTATTGCAGAGGCGGATGTCCGTACAATGCAATAGTACCTACGAATGGAGAGATAAAAGAAGTTGACCCGCACTGTCCTGCCTACAAAAGGATATTTGATGAAATAAGCTCCCGGGTAAATGAGGAGATGTTTGGAGGGTCTGACATGAATATGTTTTCCCCGCAGGCTATGCAGCCTTCTAAAAAGGGAATAATGGCTTTAATGCTGAAGAGAATTTAAAACAAAACATTATATAGCCGATTAAGATTGATTATTAAAAATATAATCAGATTAAATCAATTTAAATTAAATTTTTTACTACCTAATCTTTTTTCCTTACTAATTCCAACTAATTTTATTATTCTATTATTTTTACTATTTCAGTGTGTTTAACAGGTTTTTTTCCTTTTTAGATGTTTAAAATTTTATTTTTTCCAAATGTTAAATTCTATTTCTTTAAAATGAAGTTTTTGTGCTCCTTGTTATTTCATTTATTTATTATTTAGTTTATTTCTTTTTAACTGAATAATGCTATAATTCTTGATTTTGGGGATTTTTAGGTATACTCTTTTCTTAACATCCTGCTTACTTAACATCGTGCTTATTATTTTTTTATACTTATGCCATGTTTTACTGAGCTTATTGATATAGTTTATATATGTGCACTTTCTAAATTGGGTTTATGGACGAGGGTAAAATCAAAAATACAATAACAAGAAGTTTTGAGCTTCAGGACTATAAAATAAAAGGGACTGAGCTATCCGGGTTCTGGGCTGACCTTACAAGCAAAGAAGAGCTGATAGTTGAAGTAAACTACAGCCCGGAAAATAAAAAAAGCTTTAATTTTAAAGAAATAGAGGCTCTTATCCAGGCAGTTATGGAAAAATGCGAAAACTTTGAGGCTCAGCTTCCTGAAAATATAACTTGTGAAGTTACTTTCAAAAACCTTGGAGAAAAAGTTCATAAATCCAGGCAGTCAAGCCCTGAAAATATTCCTGGAGAATTAAAGAACAGGGAATTAGAAGAACTCCAGGTTGCTTATCGTTTTTATGTTGAATACTACATATAAATGAAGGTTGATCAATTTGATAAATCTTTAACAAAATTTATTTTGTCAAAAAATACTTCTTACAAAATTATTTCTTATAAAATTATTTCCTGACAAAATTAATCTCTTGACGAAACCTTTGAATCTCTTCTATTAGCTCTTTTATTTTCAGATTTCTTATATGTTTATTTTTACACATTTAGAATTTGCACACCAGATTTCCCAGTTCTATTGAAAAGGTTTCGTAGTTTACAGAGTAGTCAATAGGGCATTCGATAAGTACCACTTTATTAAGTGTAAAAGCTTTTTCCAGAATATCTTCGAGCTTATCGTCTTCCTTGACCTTTAGCCCTTCAGCCCCAAAACTCCTGGCAAAATCAGTGAAATCAGGATTTCCATAATCCAGCCCAAAATCTTTAAAGTTCATTTTTTTCTGTTTCCATTTGATAAAACCAAACGCATTATCATTCAGAATGAGCACAACAACAGGGATTTTATATCGCACTGCAGTCTCAATTTCCTGGCAGTTCATCATAAAGCCCCCATCTCCACAGACAGCAAGTACTCTTAGTTCAGGGTGGAGAAGTTTTGTTACTATTCCTGAAGGAAGGCCTGCACCCATAGTTGCAAGCGCATTATCAAGAATTACTGTATTTGGAGCATAGGTTTTATAGAAGCGGGAAAACCAGAGTTTATAAATTCCGTTATCCAGGGTAATAATATCCTTTCTTCCAAGCACAGCTCTGACAGACCAGACAACTTCCTGAGGTAAAGGTGGATAGCTCTTTTTAGCAGAGGAATTGATTTTTTCTTCAATAAAAAGTCTTGTGTTCTTAAAGATAGGGAATTCTCTTTTTTTCGGGAGCATTGAAGCTAGTCCCTGGATTGAAGCCGCAACATCTCCGATAATTTCTATTTCAGGGTTAAAATACCTATCAGGTACGGATTCAACATAATCGATGTTTATTATTTTCTTGTCCAGTTTCCCATTCCAGAGATAAGGAGGATATTCAACGATATCGTAACCTATTGTTATAATAAGGTCCGCCCCGTCAATTCCACAGTTAATATAGTCCCTGGCATGAATTCCGGTTGCAAACAGGCTGTAAGGACAGTCATCAGGAACAACTCCTTTACCCATCTGTGTATGTACAATATAGATGCCTGTTTTTTTAACAAAATCTTCAAGTTCACAAGTAACTGCTTTTCTATTGGCCCCTGAAGAAACTATGATTAATGGGTTATTAGCTTCTGAAATCAGGATTGCAGCCTTTTTTATAGTTTCGGAGTCAGGATAAGGGATTTTGATTTCGCTGCGGACTTGAATTGCTGCGTCAGTTTCTTGTTCAGCAACGTCTTCCGGAAGTTCTATATGCACGGCCCCTGGCCTTTCGGCTTCTGCATACTTAAATGCATTACGAATTACAGTGGGGATCATGCCAGGATCTTTGATTGAAACCGCTTTTTTACAAAGAGGCTCCATCATTCTGGTTACATCTACAAGTTGAAAACGGGCCTGCCAGTTATCAATTAAAGCTTTTTGTCCTGAGATTGAAATAAAAGGAGCTCCTGTAAGTTGAGCCTGGGCAACTCCAGTAGCAAGGTTAGTAGCCCCTGGGCCAAGCGTTGAAAAACACACGCCTGGTTTTCCTGTCAACCTTCCATAGGTTGCAGCCATAAATGCTGCAGCCTGCTCATGTCTTGTTATTATTAATTTTATTCTGGAATTTCGAAGAGACTCAAGCAGGTCAAGGTTTTCTTCACCTGGAAGTCCGAAGATATATTCCACACCCTCTTCTTCAAGCTGGGCAACGAAAAGGTCTGAGGCTTTCATGGAAAAAACTCGAGTTTATCTGTTAATAAATTATCTGTAAATTTAATATTTATAAGCTGTTTTTTACTTTTAATACCAGTGAATATTAGTTTTAGAAAAATTATTAATTATTCAAAAGATTAACTTATCAAAAGATTAACTTATCAAAAAAATGTTAATGTCCAGATAGAACATTGACTGCATTGACTTCAAACAAAATACCCATAAAGGAATTTCTCTCAAACAAAAAGCAGTCAAGCTTAAAGCTTAAAACTCTCATCTGTTAATAATGATAGTTTTTATATTTACAAATTCTTTAAGCCCGTAGTGAGAAAGCTGTCTTCCAAGCCCTGATTTTTTAGTTCCCCCAAAAGGAAACTTTGGGTCAGGCATGACTATTTCATTAATTGCTACAAATCCTGATTTAATTTTTTTTGCAAGCTTTTCTGCTCTTTCCAGGTTCTCAGACCAGATTTCAGCGCCAAGCCCGAAATCTGTAGAATTTGCAATTTCTAGAGCTTCATCTTCATTTTTCGCTGTAATTATCGGGGCAACAGGTCCGAAGATTTCGGTATTGCAAATCTTCATATCCGTACTCGCTGCAGGAATAAGAGCTGGTCTGAAGAAAAAACCTTTTTCAGGTTCTTCGCCGTAAATATGAGGCTCTGCTCCTTTTTTCCTCACATCTTTCAGAGCTTTGTCAAGGATGTCAACAAATTCTTTTTTTGCCAGAGGCCCTATATCAGTATCTTCTTCCATAGGGTCCCCAATTTTCAATTCCTGTATGCTTAATTCTAACATTTCAATAAAATCTACAACAATATCCTCAAGCACGATAAATCGCTTGGCGGCTGTATAGTTCTGCCCTGAATTAAGAAATCTTGATTTTACTGCAGCCTGTACGGCTCTCCCAAGATCAGCATCTTCAAGTACTATGAATGGGTCAGATCCTCCCAATTCGAGTACGAATGGCTTAATAGTTCCTCCTGCAAGTTCTCCTATTTCCGAACCCGCACTCACATTCCCAGTAAATGCTGCCCCATCAACCAAATCTTCTTCAAGAATTTCCATGGCGGTTTTAAGGTCAATTAAGAGTGTTTTAAACACACCTTCTGGAAATCCAGCTTTCAGAAAGATTTCTTCTATTTCCAGACCTGATCTCGGCACATTTGAAGCGGGTTTAACCAAGCAGACGTTTCCTGCGCAAATTGCAGGCACTGCAAACTTGAAAACCTGCCAGAAAGGCATATTCCAGGGCATCATTCCAAGAAGGATTCCAAGCGGCTCAAAAGTAACATAACTTCGCTCAAACTCGGACTCAACAATTTCATCTTTCAGAAAATCTGTTGCGTTATTTGCATAATAATCACAGAGCAAGGCGCATCTATCTATTTCATCTCTCGAATATCTTATGGGTTTCCCTATTTCTTTTGTAATGATCCGGGCATAGATCTCTTTATTTTGCTTGAGTATCTCGCCAACTTTTGCGATATACTCTGCTCTTTCTTCAACAGTCATTAAACTCCATTTCGAAAAACCAAGTCTGGCATTTTCAATCTGGATCTCACATTCTCCGAAAGAAAGTGAGTCGTATATCCAATTTACCTCTTCAGTATAGGGATTAATGGACTTTATTTTCATTGCCTTCCCCCGAGAAGTCAATTTATACATTGTAATTTCATATTCTTATAATATAAGGAAAAGAAGGATCTGAAATTAAAGAATTATACTCAACTTAATTAAATGCGTGAGCTGACTAACTACTTTATAAAAATTTAAAAAGAAATAATGTTCAGAACTTAATCGGAATTATTATAAGACCTAAGAATCCATTATAAAATAATTATTATAAAACACCTGATTAACGGGGGAATGAAATGAAAAAATTATTAGTTGTTTTGATGGTATTACTCAGCGTATTCCTTGCAATAGGATGTGCAGGAACTGAACAAGGTGGAGAAGAAGGTGGAGTAGCGACTCCAGCTGATGAGGACGAAGTAGCTGAAGTTGTAACACCAGTTGAAGTTGTAACTGGGGTGGAAGCTGTAACTCCAGTCGAAGTTGTAACTGGTGCTGAAGTAGTAACGCCTGTTGAAGCAGTCCAAGAAGTGACTCCAGTTTTGGAAACAACACCAGTTGTAGAAACAACTCCAGTTATAGAGACGACACCAGTAGTTGAAGTAACACCAGTCCAGGAACCGATTGAAGGTGCAACTCCGGTAGAAGACGGGACACCGAACACAAGGGTCACACCAGGTCAAGAACAAACTCCAGCTGGAGATGATACTGATACAAATGGTGGAGGAGTAATTCGAGTCACTCCAAATACATAAGGAATTTATATAATACTATAAATGCTGATCTACTGATCCTTTAATTCTAAGCTATATCCAGATACTGCCGTTTAGTAAGGCCTGGAATATACTTTTGATCTGGATCTTTAGCATACTTTCGAAAAAATTATAGCCAAAAAAACTTGATGAGAATCTGCACTTTCTGGGAAGGAGTTGTTAACTACCTTTCTGGAAAAGTGTAATAATTCAGAATTAAAAGCATACAAATAAGAATAAAAAGATTTAACGAGAATTCTTACTTTTAAGTCTGCTATTAGTATTGTATTTATTGCATTGAAATGGATGTATCAAGTTTATTTTAGAACCGATTTTTATAATTTTAAGCAGTTTTATTAATATTTCTTAAATCTTTAGGCTTTTTATATATTCTTTTTCTAAGATACATATACGGGAATATTAACAATAAATCCAGCAATTTTTCTTTTTTCTGTGTTATTTTAAGATCAGGAGCCTATCCGGAAATTTATTCAGTAAATAATATATAATTTGTTCAGGTTAACATTTCACTTGGGAAATTTCAGATTCTAAATATAATTTATCGAAATTTAAAAAGAAATAATGTTTAGAATCTAGTAGGAATCGTTATAAAATGTTAGTATCAATTATAGAACGATTATTATAAAACAAACGATTATTCTAAAACACCTGATTAACGGGGGAATGAAATGAAAAAATTACTGATTATTTTAATGGTATTGCTTGGCGTATTCCTTGCAATAGGATGCGCAGGAACTGATCAGGGTGGAGAAGAAGCTGGAGAGGCTGGCACTCCTGAACAGGCAGTAACCGAAGTTGAGGTTGTAACAGGTGAAGAAGCTGTAACTCCTGTGCAGGAAACAGTGGCAGTAACTGAGGTTGTAGAAGAAACACCAGTAACAGCCATAACTCCGGCTGAAGGAGTAACAGAAGGTTGAACAGGCTAATTATGCCTTTGGTAAATCTTATTGAAGAATATTATTTACCAGCCGTGTTCTATCCAGAAATAAGTCTGGATAGTCCAACATATATAAAAGGGAACAACTACTGTAACCGATGAACAGAAACAAAACTATTAGATCGCAAAATTATGGCAGAATTCAAATAAAGTTAATTAACCCCGCAAATAGGTTAAAATGAACTTGTAGATCTGGATTCTGCCTAATTTATAATATCTCAAGCACATTGCTTCATAATCAGTTATAAACGGATTTTATAATTATTTTTTGTTTCCCAGTTTGCTTAAAATACGGTTAATCAGATCTAATTTTTGGAATGTGTTTTATACCTGATGAATTTGCCAGAAATTTATTCAGAAATGCTTTGAATAATAAAGTAAGATACGAAGTAAGAAACTAAAAAGTTCTAAATTTAAAAAAAATATAAAATTAAAAAATTTCTAAATACTTTTTTTAGATTAAGTTTTAATCTACTTTTGAATATATAGTAATTTTCTGATGTTTGAAAATGCTGTTATTATTGGTCAAAAATTATATATTTATTTTTATTTTTTGGGAAACTTAAAGGAATTAAATGACAGACAAAAAAAACAAAACAAATCTGTAAATTTATTGAACTTTTTCTCATCTTAAAAATCTGCATTTTTAATTTAGAGGCTAATTAGCGTCTTAAAAGTAATTATGTTCAGAATCTAGCAGTAATGGTTATAAAATCTTAGTATTAATTATAGAGCAATATTATAAAACAAATAATTTAATATGGGGGAAAGAAATGAAAAAATTGTTAATTGTTTTAATGGTATTGCTTGGCGTATTCCTTGCAATAGGATGTGCAGGAACCGAAAACCAAACAGGAGAAGAGGGAGCAGGTGCGGAAACCACCCCTGCGGAAGCTGGCACTCCTGAACAGGCAGTAACCGAAGTTGAGGTTGTAACAGGTGAAGAAGCTGTAACTCCTGTACAGGAAGTAGTTG
>JBNAKO010000265.1:0-9337 GCA_049706495.1 Methanosarcina sp.
GAAGTGTTTTTCCAAAAGAGCTTTTTGATCTTTATTTGGATAAATTCGGTATCTATTTCCTCTTTTCATCTATATTATAGACATCTTAAAACTATATTAAGATTAACAGATTTACTATCGGTTAATGGTTGGGAAGTTGGCGGCTTTCCTCCTCTCCCTGTCCCATTCAGGCTTCGCCTGAACATACTGAGGAAGGGATCTTCTCGCCTTATGAGATAAATTTCAGGTAAATTTGCCTCAAATAAATTCAGATGATTCGAAATAGACAACTAAATCCATTAATAACCAAGCAAATTTGAAAAAAATGATCTATTGAATTTAGAGAAAAATTTTGCAAAATGATTATATAAGCTCTCCTTTAAGTACAGCTAATTCCTCAAAAGAAATCTTTTTCTTTTTTAAAACCCCAGTTTTAAATCCTGAGTCTTTCATCTTTTTTTCTACAGCTTCTAAACCTGTAAGGGAAGAAATCAATATGAGAATTTTCCCTCCAGGTTTGAGATAAGCTTTTACTTCATCTAAAAACCTGTCTAAGGTTTCCCTTCCATTTTTTCCGCCGTCAAATGCATAGTTTAGCCAGCCGGGAACTTTTTCTTCCCCTGATGTGGGAAGGTAAGGGGGATTAAAAAGAATAAGGTCAAAGCAGGATACTGGACATCTATGCCTGATGCCCTGAAAAAGGTCGGTACGAATCACCTGTACGCCGTTCATTTTTGCACAGAGGGCGGCATGCGGATTAATTTCCGTTGCAATTAAAAAAATTTCTGGTACTTTATTAAGAAGGAAAGCGGAAATAAACCCTGAACCGGTCCCTACTTCAAGGACACACATTCCTGGCTTAATCTCTTTTAAAGCAGCGCAGGCAAGCAAAAAAGAGTCTTCTGCAGGTTCGTAGACAAGCTCAGGGTCTCCAAGCCTGACCCTGACTTTTTCATACTCAATCTCAACCATAATTTCTCATATTTTAGATTTTAATAGATTTGCAAGCTTTGCAAGTTCTTCTGGCGTCAGGTTCTCAGCTCTTTTATTCATTAAATCGGATGGCAGGCTGGCAACTGCCTCTTTAATTTCAGGAATTTTAAGTATGGAATTTGTATTTAGGATTGCGTTTCTTAATTTTTTCCTTCGCTGGCTGAAAACTGCAGTTACAAAATCCAGGAAAAAACCCTCATCTAAAACTTCAAAAGGCGCAGGCCGAGGAATAAGTTTGATTACTGCGGAATCAATTTCAGGGACTGGTTGAAAAGCTTCTTTTGGGATTTTCATCAGGATAGAGGCGTCTGCGAAGTAATAAGTATCAACAGTCAGGCGGGAATAGTCTTTGCAATCTGGAAGGGAAACCATCCGGACTGCAAACTCGTACTGATACATAAGAATTCCAAGCTTGAATTTGTGCCGAAGGAGTTTAAAGGTTATTTCCGAAGAAATTGAATAAGGAAGATTTGAAACAACTTTATTAAATTCCGGGAAATCAATTTTTAGGGCATCTCCCTGAATTATTTCAATATTTTCAACATTCTGGAAACGGTCATGCAGTACATTAACTAGGTTCGGGTCAAGCTCCAATGCAATTACTTTTTTTGCTTTCGTCGCCAATCTTTCAGTCAGATTTCCTATCCCTGCACCAATTTCAAAAACAGTATCTTCTGAATTTAATTCGGCTGCTTCCACAATCCTGTCCAGATAACTTGTATCTACAAGGAAATGCTGATCAAAAATACCCCCTTTAATGTTATATTTTTTTAAAAGGGAACGAACCAGAGTAAGACCTCCTGTAAAATTAAGAATTTGATTTCATTAAGATTTAGGCATTTCATTAAGAATTTGTGCGTTTCCAGGTTTTTCCTGAAAAAGGTTGTTTGAAAAAAGAGAGAAGAATTTTTTTCATTCAGTTTTCTGACGGCGTGGTGGAGTTGTAAAGAGCCTGTACTTGATGAAATCATCCTTTAACTCTTCTTCTATCCTGTGCGCAATAACTTTAGCCGGATCATGCAGGCTCGGGATCCTTTCCCGGATATTCTGGAAGCTTGCGAACTCTCCTTTTTTGCGCTCATCAATAATAGACCACATAAGCTTTTTTCCTATCCCTGGAAGAAGTTCAAGCATATGAAGGCGTGTGGTAATGGAATGTGCATCGTTAAAGAATTTTACGAAGCGTTCTTCCTGATGCCTGACACAGGCCTCAAGGATATAAGGCAGCTCTAAAACTGCGCCTGTTGTAAGGTCAGAGTAACCAATCCTCTGCTTGACATGGTCTATTTCGTTCCTATCTCCAGGCCCGATATATACTCTGGATTGGATTTCAGGGACTATTCCGGCTTTGGGAACAAGCTCCATAAGAGTGAATTTTTTGTCTCCTACAGCCTGGACAAGAGGTTTTTTCTGGAAGGAAGAAGCTGCATCAACGGATTTTCCATAAGGCAGGTAATCAAGGATCCAGACATATTCTTCTCTGTCCTGGGGATGTTCCATGGATCTTCCGGATGAGCGCGGAGCCCTTTCTGACTGTCTATCTGATTGCGGTCTCCCTGTCGGACGCCTGCCGCCAGAAGAAGGTTTTTCTGCAGCTGATCTGCCAGCGTATGGTCTACCTGATTGCGACTTTTCTACTTTCATCAGCACCCATCCTTTTGATAAATGTAACCCGTAATGTAAAATCTCTCTTCATACGGTATATATTTTCAGGGTATACCACAGTTCGATATGCTCAGCTTATACATCTATCCGGGCAGGTTTCCTGCATAACCAGATTTTCGAACTATCCCCAAATTTCCAGGCTTCTCAAAATCAATAGTACCCTAACAGATACATTCAGACTCGAGATTTTATAATTCCCTAAAGAATTCTCTATATTGATCCTTCAGGTAGAATACTTCTTAATTTAAAGTAGTAATTAATTTAATTTTCGGATCCTTATCTTATTAAATAAGAAGATGAAAACTGCTATATAGCTTATTCCCTTTTCTTTGTTTATTCCATTGCCTCTAGCACGTAATCAAGAATCTGGTCAAGCTCTTCATTACTCAGAGTATACTTTTCTTTTGCATATATTGACCTTACTTCATCTCTTGACTGAGGCATAATGTCAGCTATTCTGACTGCAATTACAGGCTTCATTTTTTCAAGCTCAAGCAGCCTGTTAACCAGTTCTCTGGATTTTTTTCCGCTAATCTTTGAAAACTGATCCGCGTGGTGCAGGGCTTTTCGGAACCCATATCCAACTTCCAGTCCCTGATTTCTGCGCTCTTCAGCTATATTTGAGAGAATTTCTTTGACTTCAGCCAATGTTAATAATTCTTCGTTGAGGACTTCCTTAACTATCATTGAAATACACTCTTTTGACTTAAAACTATATTTAATTTACATTTCCTGTAAATCAATCCGGTCAATTCCTTTCCATAACAAATTAACTAGCTTTTGTAACAGGTCAGAAGTTTGCCTCTACAGGTTTTGCCTGCTATTACCTACCTAAATTGAGAAACTGAATATTTCCTTTGAGAAATCATATCATTTTGAATAATTTCATATTAATTCAGATATATGTTTGACAAATGATATATAATTATAGATATTCCCTTACAGGCAGCAGATAATTGATTAAAAGAGTTTTTCGTTTCCCTTTTAGTCTAACTTTAATAGGCTTTTAAGGGAGTTTTTAATTTAACTGTTTAGCAGAATTTTCCAATTTATTGAGCCTTTAGAAAACTAAAGCCTGCAAATAAATGGCTTCAAAACCTGCAGTAAGATACCAGTCAGGGTTAAGATAAAAGGTTAGGCAATAAGGCCTAAAGAACTTAAGCCTAAAAGTCCCAACCTGCTTGACTGAAATCAGTATTTTTGAGGTTTCAGGTGCTGAGGAAGGGAAAAGACTTCCTTTTTAGCATTCCCGACACGAACTTCAAGTATATATGAGCGGCCGCGCTGTCCAATAACCTTTCCGGTAGAGCCCTGGAATTTTGGATTTGGCATTCCTCTCTGAATGCTCGGATCGATATCGATATGTACCATCTGTCCTTCATCAAATTCCTGAATTGCTTTGCTTACAGGGGAAATTCCTCTTTCACGAACCGTCTTCTGTAATTTGTATCTTGTGCAGCGTCTTTCACCATGGGAATTTGTCATCGCATGTTCCTCCTTAGAATGCTCCATAATTTTATTATTTTAATTTCTATTTCTTTATCTTAGTACGAACTTGTCTCTAGATAAAATGGATATTATTTAAATAAGATGCTCATTCAGGATGGATTACCCGGACGAACTTTTTAAATAAATGTGAAAATCTGACTACTTTAATTTAGCTTATTAACTTTATTAAGCCCGATAAACTTCTAGTTGAAATTAAATCGGTTGGATTTAATTTATTTAACTAGCATAATCACGCTCTGATTACATTTCGATTAAATTGTCAAATTGAGCTTAATTTAATTTAATTAATTTATTTAAATTATTTAATTTATTTTAACCTAACCGGATCTAACTGCAATAACCCTTGTGATTCAGACAAAATTTATCAGCCAGATTTAGATCTCAACATTAACCACGTCAAGGTCTTCTACAATTGCAGAGATGCCTAAGATCCCGCTAAGGCTCGGATTCGTTCGGCCTTCGTCTCCGGAAATAAGCTCCTTAACATAGAGGCCGCCTTCGCAGTTCACTGTTATGTAAGCAGTCCCATCAGCTTTGAGTTCGTCAAGCCTGATGCTATGCACCTGCCTTTTTCGGATAAGATCAGCCCTTCTATGAACCACGCGCTTTGGGGTCTGCTGGGAGATTTCTACTCCGCTTAAAGCCTCAAGGCAGGATATAAGTTTTTCCTCTGAAACAGGCTCTTTAAATGTAACTTTAAGCTTATAAGTTTTATCCGCCTTTGAGCTTTTCAGGGTTTCAATCATACTTTTTCCAACGAAAGAAAGTTCCCTCACTTCAACCTTTCCGGCAGCCTGTTCATTAATTTGCCTCATAAGCGCTCCAAGGTCTGCGCTGCGTTTTTTAGGGAATTTTGCTTCCACAACAAAAGGCCTGCCGCTCCCAAGCATGAGGGCGTCAATATCTTCTCTGCCCGATCCATGAAAAGCCGTATCTGCAGCCTGGAAGGCTTCAATTACAGGGCCTCTGATCAGTTCGTCTACGGATTCCTGATATTGTTTCCCTGAAAAATTACAGCTTTCACAGCCTCTTCCCTTGCATTTTCTGCATGGCCAGCGGGTCTGTGGAATTCCTCTGACCTTTTTAAGGTAACGCCCCATAACATATACGGACCTGAGCTGAAGTTCAAGCTTATTTTTCGCAAGATCCAGGGTAATTACAATGTCAGGGCTTTCAAAATCTACATCTTTTTGAACCCTTTCAGCGATCTTTTTTCCAACTTCCCTGTTAAGTTCAGTCTTAAGCTGTTCAGCATATGCAGTTCCGGTTTCTGCCCAGAGAATTTCTTCATTTTCGCTTAAAAGCCCGCTTACTTTTGTCCCTACAAGAAAAGTGGAATATTCATGGCCTTCAAGTGCTTTTGCAGCTTCGTCCGCCCAGCTGTCTAGTTTTTTAAATTGATCAAGGCAGACCCAGCACTGTTCATCATCCCCTCCTTCTCCAAAAGTTTTTCTTGCAAGCTGGCTGCAAAGAGCAAGCTCTTTTAGAAGAGATGCATTGTTTTCGCTTTTATAAAGACGATCTCCTTCAAGTACGAGAGCCAGTTTTAAAGCCTGTCCGCGTTCTCTGTTGCTAAGGCCTGTAGATAATTTCGCAAACTGGCGGCCCAAACAGTGATCGCATACAGGGCCTTCGTGCAGTATTTTTTTTGAAATTTGAAGTACATCCATTTTCTTTCACTTTCACTAAGCTTAATTTCTCTAGGCTTTTTTAGGAACACGCCTTTTCTGGAAACTACCTGAATTAATAATCGAATCTAAGAGGCGGTATTAAGATAAGTACAAATTGCACATTCTCATAGGTTATTTAAGTAATCTCAAGGCAGATATTAAAGGCAGATTTATTATTAGTATTAGCACGCCTTAAAGAGTGACAATAAGTAATTGCTACCTGATACAGGGAACTGGAATATAACCTTATGTATCTTATTTATTTTTATGCGTTACATAAATGCCAAGTTTAGCCAAATTTAAAGTTTATTCCTCAATTTCAGATATTTTCTCTTCAGCCAGTTCTCCTTTTTCGGCTGCTATCCTGTCAAGCTCGTTATGAATAAGAGTTATGCAGTGATTTGAATGAAGAGAAATAGGGCCTACTGAGATGATTTTTGCTCCGGCTCTTAGAATCCGGGATTCTTCGTCTTCGGTAACACCTGTGTGGTCTCCAAGAATAAAAACAGGGTCATGGATTTCTCTGGCCGTTTCCCTTATATCTGCCCCGTCTTCTCTAAGATAAAATAGACTGCGTCCTTTAAATTCCGAAAGTAAGCTCTCAAGATTTCCTTTACGAATCCAAACCCCTGGAGTGGAACGGATATCCTGTTCTGTTGCACCTTTTTGGAGGGCCTTTTGAATAAGGGAGCCACTGCTTCGCTCGTCCGGGTTCAGGTATCTGAGGTGAAGCCCTTCAAACCTTACTATCTTTCCTGGTTCAGGGTCTCCTAAAAGCAGAAGATGCACATTTACATCCCTGCGCATTCCGAATGAAAGAAAAAGGGCGGAACTTACGCAGCGGCAGAGAATATCCATCCTGCCTGCAGCTCCTGGGAGGTCATTTAAGGAAAAATCCCCTATGGTTTTTGCTTTATGTCCTATAATAACGATGTCGCGCATGCGCACTATATTTATGGAAGGAATATAAAAGTTCTATGTATATTTTAAGAACAAACCTGTCCTGATAAATATCCCAGCAGGCTTCTAAAACAGCATTTAAACCTGGACTTTAGAGCAAACCTGAAATTCAGGATGTAAATTTCGGAACAAATGGGTTTAAATGAACAAATTTTGAAAATAGGAAAATCTAAATTTAAAACTTAAAACAGAGGTTTAAAGAATAAATATTAATAAATTCTTATTAAACCCAGCTTAACAGGAAAAAGAATAATCAGGACTTAAAAATCAAAAAAGTAAGTTAAGAGAATAAATAAAATTTTAGAATAACAGAATTCAAGCACTCAAGGATAAAAAATCTTAAAGAAGAGTTTAATATAAAACCTGAACAAAGAAGGAAGCCAGATGAAGATACTAGCTATGTCTGATCCGCATGGGGATTATTCGAAAATTAAAAAAATAGCGGAAAAAGCCGGGACCTTTGACCTTGTCGTAATTGTTGGAGACCTCACCAATTTTGGGCCTGATGAGAAAGTCAACGAATTAGTGGAAATGTTTGATAAGCCCTTATATGCGATTCCAGGAAACTGTGATCAGAAAAGTATAATTAAAGCCCTTGAGGCTTCAAAAGCCATAAACCTGCATGGGAAGGCGGAACAGATAGATAAAATCCGGTTTATAGGCCTTGGAGGCTCAAACCCAACCCCATTTAATACGCCTTTTGAGCTTTCCGAAGAAGAGATAGAAAAAGTTCTTGAAGGAATGGTTTGTGCTGCTGAAAAGGCGGAAAATTGCGGGACTATAGTCCTTCTAACTCATGCTCCTCCACATGGAGCCAGAGACGAACTTCCTTTCGGGCATGTAGGAAGTACTGCTATTCAAAAATTCCTTGATAGAGTGGATCTTATTATCTGCGGACATATCCATGAAGCAAAAGGCATTGATACACTTGGAAAAACTACTATTGTAAATCCTGGGGAAGCTTCTAAAGGTTCAGGGGCCCTTATAAATGTTGATGAGAGCCAGAATAAGCCTATTGAAGTCAATTTTATACAAGTAGAATGACCAATGAAATACAAATTAAGTGATTTAACGGGAATTTGGCCTTAAGGTTTTAAAAGCGCTGTAATCCAAAGAATTACAGATCTGAACTTTTTTCTCCTTGAGGGTCTATATTCATTACCTGGAAAATCCTTACTATATAATTATATTTCTTTTTCATTATTGGTTTTAGTCAGTTTACCTATCTCTGTACATTACCCGTATATTTATCAAGATATGCTTATCAATGTAATTATCTGATATCTATCGAGACTCAACAATGCGTCTCAATATATTGGATTCCCAAAAATATAATAAAATTTCAACCAGGACTTAAAAGACTTAAAATAAAATTTTACGAATAAAATTTTACAATACCACTAAAATAAAGAAGATTAAAAGATATATTACTAAATAAAAGGGGTTAGGCTACGGGTATAATTGAAGAATTTGGTTTTGATCCGGTTTTTCTGGATTTCCTGACAAAACTAGCAATAGCCTTCTTAATCGGGATTGTGGTCGGGGTTGAAAGAGAGCACAGGTCCCAGGATCATGAGATTTTTGCAGGAGTCAGGACCTATAGTATAACCTGTATAACTGGAATGCTCGTTGCTGTAGGGAGCGAGTTAGCAGGACCTGGTTTCGTTTACGTGGCTACGCTTTTTTTTGGAGCTATCTGCGCTATAATTACTTATTCTAAAATTTTTCTTTACAGGCGCATAGGAGTTACAAGCCCAATTAGCTTGTTTTTTATTTTTGTAACTGGGGTGCTTGTCGGGTATGATTACGGCCTTTATGCTATTGTTTCTTCAATAGTCGTATCCTTCCTTTTGATCCAGAAGCAGCCTCTCCATAATTTTGCGGGCAATCTTACAAAAGAAGAACTTTATAATGCAGTGCAATTTCTAGCTGTAGCTTTTATACTTTACCCGATAGCTCCTGAAAAAGAGCTTTTTGGACTTATAAATCTTAAAACTGCAATGCTCATAGTAATTCTCGTTTCACTGATCAGTTTTTTGAGTTATGTACTTCTTAGAAAGTACGGCACTCAACGTGGGTTATGCTACTCGGGCTTTCTTGGGGGATTTGTTAATAGTGAAGCTACAACAGCGGCCCTGGCCGGGCTGACAAAAAAAACCGATGAAGTTATAGAACCTGTAGTTACAGGGATCCTACTCTGCAATATTTCCATGCTTATCCGAAACCTTGGTTTAGCCTTTATAGTTGATCCAACTGGACAGACTACCTTTCTTATGCTTCCTCCGCAGCTTGTAATCATTTTCGCTTCTGTAGCAATGGTTTTCAAACATAACAAAAAGATCTGCCCGACAGGAGAAGGATCAAAGCTCAAAATCGAGTCTCCTTTCTCACTCAGGCATGCATTTGAATTTGGAATTGCTTTTACTGTAATTCTTATTGTAGGAGATTTTGCCAATCAAATCGCAGGTACTGCAGGGATTTATGCTACTGCTCTTGGTGCACTTGTAAGCAGTTCAGGAGTAATAGTTTCCGTAACCCTCCTTGCTGTAAGTGGAAATATT
>JBNAKO010000266.1:0-14248 GCA_049706495.1 Methanosarcina sp.
TATAGTATCGGCCGCAAATCTTTACACTTATTTTCTGAAAGGAATCCTAAATATGATGATGTAGACTATGTTGAATAAACTCCTTCAGTTTCAAGTGTAATTCTTTGCAAGAATAACTATAAATTAGTAAATTGGTCAGTGAATTGGATTTGCAAGAAAAAAACAGAGGATGCAGGATGAATGGCTGGAAGGGAAAAACAATATATATAGACCTAAGCTCGCAATCAATTAATGTTACCAGTACGGATGAAAAACTAGTTAGAGAATATCTTGGAGGTAGAGGGTTTGGAGTTAAACTACTTTCTGAACTTACTGACCCTGACATTGACCCTCTTTCCCCTGACAACCCTCTTATTTTTACCTCCGGGCCTCTTACAGGCCTTGTTCCAATGGCTCCAGGAGCTGTCCTTACATCGAAATCTCCTTTAACAGGCACGGTTTTTAGCTGGAATGCAGGGGGGAGTTTAGGAAAAGAACTTAGAAAGGCCGAAATTGATGCCCTTATAATAAGTGGAAAGGCAGAGAGACCCTGCTGTATTGAGATTAAAGGAGAAAACATAAAAATTGTACCTGCTGAGGAACTATGGAGCAAAAATACCGAAGCCTGTAAAATTTACACTAAAAATCTTCAGGACAGAGGAAGTATAGCCTGCATTGGCAGGGCAGGAGAAAAAGAGGTTCTTATTTCCTCCTTTGTTGTTGATTTTCTTCATACGGGAAGAGGAGGTCTGGGAGCGGTCGCAGGTTCAAAAAGGCTGAAAGCTGTGATTGTAAAAGGAGAGAAAGAACTCTTACCCGAAAACCCTCAGGATTTTGAAAAACTCAAAATAAAAATATTAAAACTTCTGGATGCAAGCCCCATGCTCTCTAAAGGGCTTACCAATTATGGCACACCTACGCTTGTAAAGCTGCTCGATTATATGAGCCTGATCCCAAGCAGGAATTTTTCAAGAAAAGGAACTTCTTTTGCAAACCTGTCCTCAGGAGAGTATATAAAAAATACTTTTGAACTTGAACAGGAAAGCTGTCCTGCCTGTCCACTGGCGTGTAAAAAAAGGATCAGAGAGACAGGACAGGTTATTCCGGATTACGATTCCCTCTGGGCCTTTGGATTTAATCTTGAAAATCCGGATTTTTCTTCGGTACTTAACGCTGACAGGATGTGCAAAGATTACGGGCTTGATCCAGTCTCTACAGGTTCAGTACTTGGAGCATATTCGGAATTTAAATCGAAAACTATTAGAAAAGATGAGCTTGAAAGCCTGGTCACAAAGATTGGAGAAGGATTGGAAGTTGAAGGGGGGAATCCAGGAGATGGAGCCAGGAGATATCTTTCAAATTTCGGAAAAGCAGAACTCAGTATGGATGTAAAGGGGCTTGAACTTGGAGGTTTCGATCCTAGGGAAATCAAAGGGCAGGCCCTAGCTTATGCAACTTCCAGTCATGGTGGAGATTATCTGACAGCTTTTATGACAGGGCCGGAAGTGCTTGGGAAACCTGTGAGCCTTGACAGGTTAAGCCTTAAAGGAAAAGCAGGAGTCCTTCAGGTATTTGAAAACCTGACTGCTGTCCTGGATTCTCTCGCCTTCTGTCCATATTCAATCTTTGCTATAAATGAAGAGACCAGTTCGGCTCTTTTACGAGCTGTAACAGGCATGGAGATCCTGCCTGCTGAACTTCTTAAAATAGGAGAAAGGATCTGGAACCTTGAAAGAATGTATAATCTAAAAGCAGGCTTTACATGGAAAGATGATACTCTTCCAGCCAGGTTGTTTGAAAAAGCATCTGGCAACCCAGTTCAAAATAATAAAAATGAAGATAGAGAAAATGAGCTCTCTAAAATTGAGTTTGAAACAGCGATAAAAGAATACTATCATTATCGAGGCTGGAATGAAGAAGGGGTACCAACTGCTGAAAAATTAAAAGAGCTTGGACTTCTTAATACTTGAACTTGTTTAAGAATTCAGATTTATTCAAATCATTGAATTTATTTAAAAGTTACAGTTTATTTATACAAATCCACTAAAAGCAAAAAGTTCTCTGAAGTCGTGAAGCTTCTATTAATTCTAGTTAGCTTCCTGACTAATATTTCTCTTAATTTTTTGTTTATTGGTTTTATATAACTTTGTTTTATTGTTTGTTATTTTATTTTATTTTATTTTATTGTATTGTATTGTATTGTATATTATTTTGCTTTATTTGTTTTAGGTTCGTAATTATGTAATTATAAAATTAATGAGTAGACATTTTATACTAATTAAAGGGTTTTTTGTAAAAGATTTCTTATCAATTTAATATCTGTTCTAATTTGGCCGATAGAATATAGAAATATATAAGAGGTTTTTAGATATCAGGGATTTTTGCCCAGTTTAAGCCTGAAAATGTGAAATCTCGCATAAGCGTTATATAGTCAAGGATAATTAATCGTATTAATTCTCGATCTGTAAGTAATCCGCAAAGATCCTAAGTTCAAGTATTTTTCAGTTTTTTCATACAAATATTTAAATTATATGGACGGATAAGAGGCAGACTTAAAAATTAGAAAAGCCTTCTTATAATACTTTATCAGAATCTAGGGAAGATTTTCTAGAAAAAATAAGACCACATTCCAACTTATATTAATATTCATAAATACTCTTAGAATTTAGGGAGAATTATTATGAAACAGCAGGTAGAAGTAAAAGAGCTAAAAGAAGGAAAATATGTAATTATTGATGACGAAGCGTGCGTCATAAAGAGCATCACCAAATCCAAACCCGGGAAGCACGGATCCGCAAAAGCAAGAGTAGAAGTAATTGGTCTCTTTGATGGTCAAAAACGTTCCTATATAGGCTCAGTTGCAAACAAGATTTATGTCCCGATTGTAGAAAGAAAAAGTGCACAGATAATCTCAATTACAGGCAATATTGCCCAGCTTATGGATATGGGAGATTTCTCAACTTTTGAAATTGTCATCCCTGATGAGTATAAAGATAAGGTCAAAGAAGGGGAAGAAGTTTCATATATTACAGCCCTTGGCAAGATAAAACTTGATATAAGGACATAAATTCATCTTCCAGCTAAACTAAAACTCAGGTCAAGAGCCTGAGTCTCTTTTTTATTTAGAACAGCCTTACAAGGATAAGGTTTAATTTTAATAATATTTTATTAGAGAGACTATTTAATAAAGAAATTATTTTATTAAACATATAATTTTATTAAAAGGATAATTTCAAAAGGGTTACAATTTTAAATATAAATTAACTCAAATTTAAATTCTTATTTAAAACACAGTTATCTCAGGTCGAAGTATGTTTTTACCGAATTCGTTTATTGATGCTCTTGCGGACTATGATTCTGCACATTATGTTATTTTTGGAGTTCCTTTTGACAATACCTCCTCGTACAGAGCAGGGAGCCGCTGGGCTCCGGATGCCATGAGGCATGTCTCAGCAAATTTCGAAAGCTATAATCCCACTTTTGATATCGATCTTGTAGATCTTCCAATTCATGATGCAGGGAATCTTGAGACCTCAGCATCGGTTGATGAAACTTTGCAGAGCCTTTATGAAGCTACAAAAGACCTTTTAAAAGATGGGAAACTTCCTATTATGCTTGGAGGAGAACATTCCCTTACCTTTGCTATGGTTAAAGCCTGTGCTGAAGCTGCAGGCGAGGATTTTGGGGTTTTTGTACTTGATGCCCATTTTGATCTCAGGCAGGATTATAGAGGTTTTAAGAATAACCATGCTTGCGTCTCCAGGAATATCCTTAATGAGGTTACAAAAAAACTTGTATCCGTAGGGATTAGAAGCGGCCCTGAGGAGGAATGGGTTTTTGCCAGAGAAAATAAGCTGAAATATTACACTGCTGATGATGTAGAAGCTATTGGCATGGTTGAAATTGTCAAAGAAGCTCTCGAATGGCTTGATTGCAGCCAGATATATCTTTCTCTTGATATGGATGCGATTGATCCGGCATACGCTCCTGGCCTTGGCACACCTGAACCTTTTGGTCTGAGTGCCAGAGATGTAAGGACAGCAATACGGACACTTGCTCCTTTTTCGATGGCTTTTGATATTGTAGAAATCGCCCCCGAATATGATTCCGGGCAAACAGCAATGCTGGGAGCAAAATTAATGAGGGAATTCATTGCTTCCCATGCAAAGAGCTGTAAAAAAGCATAAGTCAGTTAAAATTAATCCGGACATTGAACAGCAATCAATATAAAACAGATTTAATTAAGAATTTTGAATTTATATAGAACTTAACTTCTATATGTAAAAACTGTATGCAAAAACTGGAAGAAAAGAATTTCTTGACTTCCAGGCTCTTTTTTAGTATTTCAGAATTCAAATTTAAGAATTTAAATGTTTAAAATCCAACTCCTAAAATACAGGAATTTTATGATAATTGTGCACGCCACAGGGCGATTATTTTATCTATCGCTATATGCGTGTATTTTCCATCGTCTTCAAGCGTTAGTACGTTATCTGCACAGGCTTCCACCTTTCCACTAAAGATATCTGGTCCCCCGCAATAAACATCTATGACTTCACCCAGATGATGTTCTACAATAAAAGACTGCATTTTTTGCACCTCATATCTAATTTTAATGAGAATCAAAGCAGATCATTAAGATCTATTCTTATTCTCTTTATTACATTAATATAGGCATTTTGAAATATAAAATCATGAGTCTAATAGTGACAAAAATCTAAATGAAAACTGAGAATTTACTGTGCCCAGAGTGCTATAATTTTATCTATTGAGATATGCGTAAATTTCCCTTCGTTGTTTAAGGTAAGAACATTATCAGCACAAGCTTCTATGTTGCCTTTAAAGACATCAGGCCCTCCGCAGTACACATCTACATCTTTGTGGAGATAATGTTCCACTATAAAAGATTGCATCATGCATTTTTCCTCCATTTTCCAGTGTTCATATTAGAATTTAATTATTAAAACTTACAGGCTAATTTCCAACAAGCCTTAATTTAACTACCTTTACATTCCTTATAAATATATTTAAAAACTAAACTTGATTTCACTATATAATCTAATTAATTTTAAGAAATAAAGCTATCTTATTAACTGAAAAATTTATTAATGCTACGTAAATGCGTTTCCTGGAAAATGAAGCGATTATTATACAATTTATTTTCATCAACTTTATTTGCCCGAATATTCCAAGAAAGTAAAGTTTAGCTGAAGAATACTCTGTAAAGAATTTTTTAAAAAATGTTCAATCTAAAATAATTTGAAAATTCTAAGTAAAATATTTAGGGTAAATAAAAAATACTCCCCTTAAGTCTGTTACTTTCTGATAATCTTATAGGTAAAAAATTTATTTTTCCGGAGCTTTAGGCCGTGAATTATAAATTAAATTTTCCTTAGAATATTTTTAAGTGCGTTAGAAAGAGAATAAATAATTTAAATAAGTAAAGCTAATACTGAACTATGAATGACGATTTCATAAGATATGCCGAAGCTTTATTTTGTATTATACTCATAATACTTTTTCTAATTTCTTGCTGCTACAAATACTATTAAAATAATATAATAATTATCCTGGTTATATATTTCTCAAAAGTATACATGTTTAAACACTCGATTAATATAACTATTAAAATTTGATTTTCGCAATTAATTTTCTAAAGTAATCTTAAATGTCTGGATTGAAGTATGAAATAATTCCTTACTTTCAACTACTTTTTCTAACCCTGCCTGGGGCAGGATTAAGTGATATTGCTTAGAGAGTCTTTTTGACTCCGGAGCAGGTATTCTAAGTAAATTGCTTCAATAAAAATTTTATAGATGTGTTTTCCAGAATATTTCCAGAGTAATCTTCTTTGGATTTTTCAATATATGGTTCTGATTTTAGAGAACCTGCAGTGATGATAGAACTTTTAAACCATAACTCATAATTTACTAAATCAAGCTCTCATCATGATTTATGGATCTAGTAAAAAAATAATTAATTAAAGAAAAAATAAATTTCAGGAATTAAAATCTTCTAAGCTTAATTTTCTTTTTTAGAGCATTCAGTTTCATAAGAAGAGTGACAAATTCCAAATACCCTATCCAGAGAGATTACAAATCCTATACCTGTACCTGGCTCGTTAAGGTCAATAGCCTTAATAATACTATTCCGAATATCATTTTCAATACTTGATTCAGCTATTGTAAGTACAATCTCTTTCTCAGGTTCAATTCTTAAACCAAGAATACTTTTGTTCTCATGAATTCCTGTGCCACGGCCAAATAAAATTGTCCCACCTTGCGCGCCAGCTTTTTTTGAGGCTTTAATTACTTCGTCTCCCCAGCCTTTTTTTACAATTGTTACGATTAATACAAAATTATCATTATGCATCTTTTATTCCTCCATTAAATCTGATATAAACACCCAAAAGTAAGACAAAAATAATAGGGGCAAGCGCAACCATTGCAATCAGGCCAAAACCATCTGTAACAGGATTTGCGCCTTCATACGCTGTAGCAACTCCCACAGCCATTGACATAAGGAAAGATACAGCCATAGGGCCTGTTGCAACAGCTCCTGCATCAAATGCAACTCCTATAAAATCTTTATCAGAAACCCCTACTAAAAAAATAACAAGGAGATAGCCTGGAATTATTATATAAAGAAAAGGAATTTCGTAAACAATTTTCGCCATTGAAATAGCAACAATTAAAGCCACTGCAGAAGAAAGGGTGTACAGCATAAGGTCTGATCTGATATACCCTGCAGAAGAAGCTTCAACCTGATAGCATAATACTCTCACAGAGGGTTCTGCAAAAGTGGCTAGAAATCCAAGCAGGAAACCTATAGCTATTAAAAGGACCTTTCTTTCAGAAGCCCCAAAAAATTCTCCAATTTCGGTGCCTGCAGGAAGAAAGCTGTTGTTAACTCCATGCAGGAAAAGAATCATGCCGAATGCAGTAAGAACTAAACCTGTATAAAGTTTTACCAGTTGTGAGGATGGTAATTTCAAGTACAGTATCTGGAATATGGTAAAAAAGATAATCAAAGGAATGATTGACTGGATGACTTCAAACGATACGAGCAGAATCTCGCTTAAATCAGTTAAACTCATGACGAAAGTACCCCCAGAAGCATAAGGCTCAATACGGGGCCTATAGAAGCTAAACCGATAAGTCCAAAACCATCAAGTTCAGACCTGTTCTCTAGAACTGAAGCTATCCCGATTCCGAGAGCCATGAGCACAGGTACAATCATCGGGCCTGTTGTTACACTTCCGGCATCAAAAGAAAGCGCCAGATAGTCTGCAGGTACAAAGAAAGATAGTAAGAGTATAACCAAATAACCTCCAGCAAACAGGTATTTAATGTCAATTCCGTAAATAATTCTTAAAACAGATATAGCAATTAAAAAACCTACACCAAACGCTATGGAAATTATAAGCAGATTAGTATCTATTGAGCCCTGCAAAGCTGAATCGACCATATTACTTAATACTTTTACATTAGGTTCTGCCATTGTTGTTAAGAAAGAGAGTAAGAATGCTGTTACGGCGATAAATGCTAGCGAATTATGCTTGGGTAACTCACCTCCGACTGCTTCACCTATTGGAAGCATACTTAATTTGACACCTGTCAGAAAAAAAGCCATTCCTACAATCGCAAGTACGGCAGCAATTGAAAAGGAAATGAAATCTTCCAGACTATTGTCTATAAATATTAACATAAGCAACAAAATCACTAATGTTAGAGGTAGCACTGCCTGGATAACTTCCAAAAAGGTGTCTTTAAGATCCCTCATCATAAAAATTCCCCCGGTAAATGAAAATATCTGAAATATATGTAAATAAAAATGCCTGCAATCATTAAATTATTATGTTTATAAACTATTATGTTTACAAAAATTTAGAAGAGTTATACATACAAAAAATTGCAGGCCTAGTCTGTATTAGAAGTTCAAACCCTTTCTCCAATCAGAAATTTAAAGTTTAGTACTAAGGTAATGTTAAAGACTTACTTCCTAGTATAATAAGCACTTACTCATCCTGTTTTTTTCAATAAAAATAAATAAAAAATATATCATTCTAAGATTTATTGTTCTGTGTTTTCTTCAAATAGTCCTCTAACTTCATCAAGTTTATCAGGAGGACTGATTACAAGTAGAATATCACTCACAAGAATTTCAGTCTCAGCTTTTAACTGAGAAATAATCATGTTTTGCCGGGAGATTGCAAGTACAGATACTCCATAAATTCTTCGAAGGTCAAGCTCCCCTAGAGTTATTCCCATTGATTCAGGAAGCTTCCCGACTCTGATACTTCTTATTTCCACACCTGCAAAGGCCAGATCGCAGATCTTTTTCTTAGGAATATCTGGACTGCGAAGCATCCTATAGTGATCTGCACGAAGTTCAGAGCCAAGAGAATCGATTTCTCCGCTTGGAACCAAATATTTATGAAGTACCCTGGTAAAGAGTTCTATAGAGCTTTCAAACTCATCCGAAATAACCTCATCGGCCCCAAAAGCATAGAATTTATCCAGTTCACTCAAGAAATGAGTTCTGGCAATTATATGGACTTTAGGATTCAACCTGCGAGCTGCCTCAATAATTCTTCTGGCGCTTGCTGGATCCCCTGCTGTTACAACAATAGTTTTAGCATTTTTTATTCCTGCATGCTCCAGGACAGCTTTTTGGGCAGCATCTCCATACAGGATAGGCTCTCCGTTTATTCTTTCTTTTTTAACAACATCAGGATTTGCATCAATTACATAGTAAGGAATTGAAGCGGCCTTAGCAGCAGTCACAACATTTCTGCCATTGATTCCCAAACCTACTATAATTACGTGGTTTTCAAGTTCTCCTCCTGCACCACGCTCGTTTAAGAGTTTATACCATCCGGATTTTAATATTGCAGGAAGAGGAAATGACTGACTGTAGTTTGTAGTACGGTATCCAATATTTATAATGAAAGGGGTGAGTACCATGCTGATTACAGCAACATCAAGAAATTCCTGGTAAACTACGGAAGTTATTAACCCGTTAGCAAATCCTACCTTTGCAAGGATAAGAGAAAACTCTCCTACCTGAGACAAAGCAAATCCTACCAGGATCATTGTGTGCAAAGAAAACCCGATGAGGAATGTACTAAAAGCGTTTATAATAGCCTTCAGGATTAAAACTGCCAGAGTAATAGCCAGGACAAGGTAGAGATGCTCCCTCAGTACATTAAGGTCAAGCATCATTCCTATTGAAATAAAGAAAATACTCATGAATAAGTCCCTGAAGGGAATTAGATTTCCAAGGGCCTGAACGGAATATTCGGATTCCGCTATAATAAGGCCTGCAAGAAAGGCTCCAAGAGCTAAAGAAAGGCCGACCATAGAAGTAAACCAGGCAACGGAAAGGCCAATTACGATGACACTGAGAAGGAAAAGTTCACTATTTCGGGTCTTAGCTATCTGGTACATTATAAAAGGAACGATATACCTTGCACTAAGAATTGTAAGTAAAATAAGTCCAATTCCTTGCAGAATAAGTTCTATAAAAGATTTATCTGTGCCTGGGGTTCCTGCTAGGACAGGAATTAAGAGAATAATTATTACTGCAGCGATATCCTGGAAGATAAGGATACCTAAAGAGGTACGTCCATGCAAACTGTACATCTCTCCTTTTTCTTGAAACAATTTAAGCACAATTGCAGTGCTGCTTAATGCCACCAAAAGTCCAAGAAAAATCGATGTTTCCTGGGAAACGCCAAGGAAGGAAAGGATGATAGCAACAGCAAAAGTAGTTATCATAAGCTGAAGACTGCCTCCCACGAGTACTATCCTGCGAAGCTGGATAAGTTCTCGTAAAGAGAATTCCATCCCGATAGTGAACAGTAAAAGCACAACACCAATTTCAGCTAATATATCAATATTTCTTACATCGTGGATTACCTGTAAACCAAAAGGCCCTGCAAGAATACCTGCGAGCAAAAAGCCCACTAACGGAGCTATTTTTAATTTTGAGAAAGTAAACACTACTGGAATAGAAATTGCAAAGATAATTAGAAGGTCAGTTAAAAGATGCGATGCCATCAATATAAATTTAATTCTTAAATAATATAAATCTTATTCTATACATAACTACAAAAAAATTAATAAAAACAGGTTTTTAGACAGGCGTGCAATCAAAGAAGTAAATTTAAAAAACTTATAAACTAAAAAATAGATTTTGAGGCAGCCTTAAAAGAAAGAAACGACGAGAGGGGGACTCGAACCCCCGGGATGCAGGGCATCACGGGATTAGCAATCCCGCGCCATACCGGGCTTGGCTATCTCGTCACAAAGGACTTCAAGGAGCGCGTCCCTTTAAACGCATTTTATGTATTTAATCTTTTCCGGAGAACAAATTTTTTGAATTAAAAATTTTTAGCTGGTTTTTAATTTTATAAAATAAATTCCTTGAAAAGTGTTAAGTGATGAGCACGCCTCAGGTTGCTGCGTTTAGGAGGTTCCAGGAGACTGGTTTCTCTTCTCCACCCCGCAACCCCGCAAGCGACAGTTGCCCACGGTGAGTCTGCTCCCTTCCGGGCCTCGATCGGTGTCCGCAGTTAGGGTATGGATATCTGCTCTCCAGCAAACTCGCATACCTGCACCATCCAAGCAGGACGGGGCTTCTCAGTTGAGACTCCAGGCTGGGATCTCTTCAACACATCTTCCTTTGGCTTCGTCCTCCGCATGTCGGCGATTTCGGATTACAGGTAACGCCGGGCTACCCGGACTAGCTCATCGATTATACAAAGACACTTGTAATTTATAAAACTATCCCCTACCGATATGCATTTTTAACTAAAAAAATTTAGGGAGAATTTCAGATAAGAATTACCAGATAGTTTTAAATTAATCAGCTTTCAAAACTTATTCTAAAATCTGTTTTAAAGTAGATTGAACTTTAATATCAAAAACTTGTTAATACTATTTTGAAGAGCGTTTTAGAAATATAATAATCAAAAATAAAAAATTAATTGTTTTAAATGTGAATAAACGTTTAAAACATGATACATAAATAACCAGATTAGTGAGTTTACAAATCTTGCAATTGTATAAAGTAAAAAAATTACAAGAAATATAAAATAAAGTTCTAAAATCAGAAAAAAAATTAAGGTATTTAAAATAAGTAATTATGTATAATATGGAAGGAAAGAAAGAAAAAAAGTTTTTAAGGTAAAGCAAGTTTTGGGCGGTTGTGCAAATAGTAAACACAAATTATATAAATAACCTTATCATAGAAATTGATGAGGCATCTAATCCACTTTCGCACCATAAATCATCTACCACGTCTAGCCCACGTAGATCATTTAAGTTATAATACCATTCTTAGATGCCTCAAAATGAATAAAGCAACGTTCAAAGGGATAGAAAATCATCATATATAAATGTTTATATTTAAATTTAAGACTAAAATCAAAAAACTGAAGCTTTTGAATTAACAGAATATACTTTTTGCAAAACTATTTTATTAACATCCTTAGGAAGGAAAATATTTAATTATATATGTAAATCGGTAGTTTTTTGGTCATTTGTTACTCTTCTTATTTTCTTTTTTAAATTTGTGGTTTAATATTTTAGCTTTTTTAGGTATCTTTTGCTAATTTTAATTTATTGAAAATCATTTTTGGAAACTAAGAATTAAGATCTAAATTACCATAACGAAAACTTAGGAATCTTCTGGAAGGAATAAACCTGAGTTAAAAACGAAATTCGGCTAAAAATTTGAAACTTTTAGCTGAATTTTGATCTCAAACAAAAAAGAGAATTATAATAATTAAAAAGAAAAGAAAAATGGGTAATAAAAATTTGAAGGCATAGTTTTCAAAAAATGAATCCAAAAAAAGCGAGGGCATATTTTAGATAAAAGGTCCATGAAAATTTGAGAGGAAAACCAGGGAAAAAGAGATGCAAAAAAGGAGAAGAAATGATAAGAGAAGAACGAATTTTAAAAGAGATTTTTGTACCTGAGATTAGCACAAATTTTATAAACAACCTGTACATAGGAGTTAATGAGGCATCTAATCCACTTTCACACCTAAATCATCTATATCTAGCCCAAATAAATTTTTAAGTTACGCAACACTAATTTTTAGATGCCTCAATCACCCATATAGAGTGAAACTTTTAAAGATGTCTTTCTAAAGAAAGAGAGTTCATAGGATATAAACATTTATATTTTACTTGTATCATAAATAAAATCCCTTATCTGCATTCTTATTTGCGTTCTTATTCTTGAAATCCATTCCTTTAATAAAATTAATAATATCTTTTTAAATTCGAAAAAATTTAAATTAAGAAAGTTAGAGGGAATAAGCCTCACGAAGTTTTATGGCAAGTACCTCTACCTGCTCAACTGCAGTCCCTATATATTTATCCGGGTTAACCAGGTTTTCGATATCCACAGCAGTTAAATATTTTGTTACATCCGGACTTTCCAGAAGTACTGTTTTTAAATGCTGTCCTGTCTCGTGAGCTCTCATTGCTGTAGTGCGGACAATTTCATGGGCTTCCTGCCTGCCCACTCCTCGTTTTGCAAGCTCGATCATTACGGCTTCTCCCATGTTCAGTCCTTTGAGCAATTCAAGATTTCTCCTGATATTTTCCGGGTAAAACCTGAGATTTTCAATCACATTGATTCCGAGCTTAAGAATGTGGTCAGTAAGCACACAGGCTTCAGGAAAAATTATTCTTTCTGAGGAAGAATTTGTAAGATCCCGTTCATCCCAGAGTGTATTATTAAGAAGTTCGGGTTCGACCATAGCCCTGACAATCCTTGCAAGCCCACAGATCTGTTCGGATTTAATAGGATTGCGTTTGTGAGGCATAGTTGAAGACCCTACCTGTTTTTTCCCAAAACTTTCTTCAAGTTCGGCAATCTCACTGCGCTGCAAAGTCCTTATTTCAATCCCGATTTTATCGAGGGTTGTAACCGTATTTGCCATCCACATTACGAACTCTGCATGCCTGTCTCTCTGGATTATCTGGTTTGAAACGTCTACGGCTCCAATTCCAAGGTGCTGCATTGTAAGTTTCTGAATTAAAATTCCGGATTTTCCAAAAGCAGCCTGGGTCCCAACCGCTCCAGTCATCTGCCCTACAGTTACCCTTGGAGTAAGTTGATAAAGGCGGTCCAGGTGTCTTGAAATTTCTGAAGCCCAGATTGCAAAACGTAAACCGTAAGTTGTTGGAACCCCAATTTGCCCGTGAGTTCTGCCACAGCAGACAGTGTGTTTATGAGCCTCTGCCTGGTTTACCAGGGTTTTTAAAAGGTCTTTGAGTTTATCTTCAAAGATTTCAATTGCATCTTTTATCTGGAGAGCTGTTGCCGTATCAAGAATGTCATTTGAAGTTGCTCCAAAGTGCACCCATTTGCCTGCATTTTCCCTGCACTGTTCAGAAATTGCAACAACTACAGCCATCATATCATGATGGATTTCAGCCTCTATTTCATCAACTCTTTCTGCTTTAACTAAACCAATGCTTTCAGAAATAATCTCAGCCGCATCAGCAGGAATTAGCCCCATATCAGCTTCAGCCCGAGCAAGAGCTGCTTCGGTTTGTAAGATCTTGGAAAGCCTGTTTTCCTGACTCCATACACGTTTCATTTCTACTGTACCATACCGATATTCTATAGGATGAATAGCCAAACTGATCACCACTCATGAAATAAAAGTTACTTTGAAGCGTTATTTTATATTTTGATTAAACCTTGCGGGGTTTAAATAATCTCTTTAATGATTTATTTTCATTTAATTTAATGTTAACAAGCCTTAATGTTAATATTAAAGAAGTTTTATACAGATTAATTATGAGAAGTTTAATTTTAATTTAAGCATAAAGAACAGGAAGTAAACAACAGAACCAATAAATAAACTTTGAGTTGGAAGCCTGGAAAGAAGCAAAACAATACAGGTAAAAAATTAATAGAAAAATTGAAAACTCGTTAAACAGCTATTTTTTAATGAAAACTGTTATATGCCTTAACATCCATTAACCGGGCTATATAGCTTATAATAATAAAAAATAATAGCAGGTGACAAAAAATGGCTCGTTTTCCAGAAGCAGAAGAAAGATTATTAAATAAAAAAATCTGCATGAAATGCAATGCAAGAAATGCAATAAGGGCTACCCGCTGCAGAAAATGCGGCTACAGTGCTCTTCGCGTGAAATCTAAGGAATCTAAGGGAGCATGATCTTTTTTGCAGGTGGAAGCACACCTTCAGGAAATTATTAATAAAGAAGGAAAAGTTCAT